>CAZTOF010000160.1:0-8076 GCA_964615515.1 uncultured Gemmatimonadaceae bacterium | reverse complement strand
CGGGAGGACGCTGGACGGGAAGCGGCTGAACCGGCTCTTGAGGAAGCACGGGATCGCGGCGGTGCCGCACGGGTTCCGGTCGTCGTTCCGGGATTGGGCGGCCGAGGAGACCGACCATCCCCGGGAGGTGGTCGAGGCGGCGCTCGCGCACATCGTGAAGAACAAGGTGGAGGCCGCCTACATGCGATCCGACCTGTTCGAGCGTCGCCGTCGGCTCATGGATGAGTGGGCGGAGCGTGTCTCGGGCCGGAGAGCGGGCTCCGGGGCCTGATTGGACGTGCCGCAGCCCAAGACGCGGTTCAGAGCCCGTTTTCGGTCGCACCGGGGGCGTTTCGGGGGATCTACGGGCCACAGGATCGCCGGAGAGCGACGAACTCGGGTCCGGGAGGGGTACGGGTAGGGGGCAGGGCGGTGCTCGACAGAGCGCGCTGCGCTGAGGAGCGACTTGGTGCCGGTCGCCTTCGTCGTCCGGGAGCTTGACGACCGAGAGGTCGAAGGGCTTGCCCGCGACGGCCCGGCCACCAACGTTTCGGGCGGCCCTCGGGAGGGTTTTGCGGGCGGTCGCCCGGCTGGCTTGACGTAGCCTTAGGGCGTCAAGCCAGCGTACCCCCCGTATTACACGGCGGGCTGGCGGGGGGCTCCGCCCCCTCGACCCCCTGAATGTCCCGCACCGAAGCACGCGGGTATCGCGGGCGGGGCTTTCTCCCTTCCCCGCAGCGGCACGCGGGGCGGTCGCGGCATGGCAGGCCGAGGGACGCGAACCGTATCTTTGGTATTCCCGGATCGATTCGGGTGTTCGCTGCAACCTCCAGTCGGAAGGGTCGGACATGTTCCGCCAAGAAGTCGCCCTCTACAGGCCCCGCCCGTCCATCATTCTCGCCGCCGTGCTTTTCGCCGCGCTCACCTCCTGCGAGCCGGAATCGGCATCCGACAACCCGACTCGCGAGACGCTTCCGAACGGTGCTATCCTCGTCCGATACCCGACGCTCCCCGCCGTGGACTCCGTCGGCCTGGAAGTCATCGAGGCGCGTGTGGACCTCAAGTTCGGATCCCTTGAGGGGGACGACCTGAACGTGACCTTCGGTGACGTTCGAGGCGTCCAGGCGGCCAGCGACGGCACCATCTACGTGCTGGACGAACAGGCCGCGGAAGTCCGCGTCTTCGATTCCAGCGGCGAGTACCTGCGGACAATCGTGAGGCGCGGCGAGGGGCCGGGCGAGGTCGGCAGTGCCAACGGGATACGCCTGTCCGGAGACACTCTCCTGTGGATCCACGACACCGGACAGTGGACGATCATGGGAGTTGACCCCGCGGGTGAGGAGGTCCGCCGTTTCGCCAAGCCCGTCATGAGCTACGGATATATCTGGGACGGCGTGTTCGACGATCGGGGCCGCTACTGGCGGGCGACCACGCACGGAGACGACGGCCCGGGCTACCCGCCCCCGCCGGGGCTGAGCCTGTGGAGCGAGCGGCACTACTACAAGTCCCACGACCTGTCCAGCGGGGCCACCGACTCCGTGTACGTCGGTGACACCGACTTTCGGTCATACGGATACAGCACGCCTGCGGGCTGGGGGTTCCTGCCGCTTCCGTTCGAGTCAGCCGAGTTGATCGAGGTCAACCCTTCCGGTGGATTTTGGCGCGCGCACAACGCGTCGTACCGGATCGTCCGCACGGACGAGCGCGGGGACACGCTGGTGGTCATCGAAGCCGGGCTGCCCGTCCAACGGGTCACGGACGAGGATCGTAATGCCTATGTCGAGGGCATTGTCGACAACAGCCCGGAACTCCGGCGGGAGGCGGAGGAGGTCGCCGCCCTGACGCCGGACGTCAAGCCTATTCTTGAGGGTTTCTTCGTGGACGACGAGGGACGACTCTGGGTCGAGAGAGTCACGCCGAGGGACTCGCCCGCCTTCTACGACCGGTACTCGGCGGACGGCGACTACTTGGGATCCGTTCGCCTCGCGTTCGACGCGGCAGGCCCGATCTGGGTCCAGCACGGCAACATCTACGCACGGGTTGTCGACGAGTTCGGAGTCCACTACGTCGTCAGGGCCTCTCTGCCATGAGAAGGAACCGAGTCGGGCGGCCACGGAAATGCCTTGTCATCTTCGTGTCGGTCTCCGCCATGCACCTCGCCTGCGAGGATCGATCAACCGAATCGGTGAGCACGGACGCGACCGCCGTCAATCCCGCCGACGAGGACATCGTGCGGATCTCCGACGTGCACGCGCTGGACCTCCCGGAGGTCGAACTACGCCTGATCCATTCCACCTCGACCCTGCCGGACCTTCATCTCGAACGGGTCGCGGGAGCCGTCTTTCTGCCCGATTCAGCCTTGATTATCGGGGACGGCGGTTCACGCGAGCTGGTCTTCCTTCATCGCGACGGGGGCATTCGGACGCGCTCGGGTCGCGACGGGGAGGGGCCGGGGGAGTACAGATGGATCGAGCGGATCGGGGTCGGCGCGGACGGCATGCCGTTCGTGTTCGACCGGCGTCTGCGGCGCTTCACCTTTCTGAACGCACAGGGGGAAGTGACTCGCATCCAACGGCTGGATCAGGGAGCCGGACTCGGTGCGGCCGTGCCTCTCAGCCGCTTGGAGAGCGGTGAGGTCGTGGCGGCTCTGGAAACGCGCCCGACCCTGCCTCCCGGATTGCAGCGGGGACCGGTCTTTCTGGTCCTGAGCAGCGACTTGGGGGAGATCGTGGACACGCTGGGCGAATGGGCCGGCAAGGAACGCTACGTCATCGACGAATGGCTTCCGGTCGGATTCGCGCAGACCGCACTCTTCGCGGGCCGGGGACGCCACGCACTCGTGGGCACCAACGATTCTCTCGACCTGACGCTCTACCGCGGTGTGGATCCGGTCACTCGCCTTCGCGGAGGATACTCCCCCCGCAGGGTCACCGCCCGGGAGAAGGAGGAGTGGACCGAACGCTTCTTGGAGATTTTCCCGGAAGACTATCGAGCGGGCTGGCGCCGCCGGTTGGAGCGGTCCACGATCCGGGATGTCTATCCCGCCTTCGGAGCGATCAAGGTCGACGCGGCTGGCAGGATCTGGATCGGGGATTACCCCAAGTTGGCCGACGAGTCCCGGCGGTGGACGATCATCGAGCCGGACGGGACGCCGACGGCGGCGGTGAATCTTCCTGTCCTGTTCCCCTTGGGGCTCGAAGAAACGGTCGCCGTGACGAGCCAACCCGTCGAGCTGCTCGACGCCGCTCACGGGAGAATCGCGGTGCTGCGCCGTGACGAGTTCGATGTTGAGGTTGTCGAGGTATACGAAATGGGCAGCAATCGACCGCAATAGCAGCGCTCGCGCTGACCATACTCGCAGCAGCGAAAAAGCTGGGGGTTTTGAAGGGGGGGCGGCCCCCTTCGCCAGCCTCCGTGTTCAACACGGAGTCGGCTGGCTCAGCACTAACTCAGGACTAGCTCAGGGCTGGCAGCGGCCATGCGTTAGCGGCCTCCGGATTCGATCTGTGGAACCTCTTCCTCGGGCTCCTTCTCGCGGCGGCCGAAGCGGACGAGCAGTCCGCCCAGGAACGAGGCGATTAGCCAGAGGAAGAGGCTGAACGCGGTGGCCTCCTCCGCCACGGAGACATCGGTGGCGAGGGTGCTCATCAGAACGCCGAGCCAGAGGGCGAAATTCTGGAGCTGGAAATCGAGCTGGTCGCCGCGCTTCATGCTCTGCACTGCCCGCAGCACGAGGTAGAGCACGGCGCCGCCGAAACTTAGGAACGCGGCGGACTCGGAGATGGCCTGGATGAACCCGAACGCGGCCCCTACGGCCCCGCCCGAGAGAATGCGCAGGGGCGAAGGCGAACTCGACTTGCGGGTGCGCGTCCGCGGGACCGCCGGCACCCGAGTCGCCTCCGGAACGCCGGATTCCGGGTCGGTAACGGACATCTCCGTGGCGACGAATTCCGCGAGCGCAGTTCTCGTCGCCTGCACGTCAATCCCCGCCTCGGCGGCGATGCGCTCCAGTTCCTCGGCGCTGAGCGTGTCTCCGCGGGCGTCGATCTCGGCCGCGCGCTGAAGAATGAGGGAGACCTGCGACGTGGTGAGCCTCAGCGGTGGGTCGGTCATGCGTCAGCCTCCGGATTCGATCTGCGAGCGGTCGGCATTTCGTTCCCGGCGAGGAACACCCGACGGGTCAGCAGCCCACCCCTTCAGGAAGGGAACGTCGAGGCCGGGCGCACGTCAATGCAGTCCGCTGCCGATAGCAGTCACCGGCAGCGTGCGACGGTGCAGTAGCCGCGTGGCATACGATGGTTCTCGACTCCGGTGGTCACGTCGCTCGACGGGTAGTACGGACGAGGAACCGCAGCCTGCACTCCCGATAGGCTACGGTTCCGGCGGCGGGTTGCCCCGGAGTTGCACGAGCGCCTCCACCTGCCTCGCGATGTCGGCGACCTGCGAGAATGCGAAGCGCACGCTGCCGCTGGCATCCAGTACAAAATACGACGGGATCCCGCTGACGCCGAAAGCGTTCTTGGCCTCTGCGGCCAAGTCATAGTACACGGGATAGGTCACGCCTCGTGCCGCGATGAACTCTCCCATGTCGGGACCGGGCTGATCGTCGGTCGTGATGGAGAGGATCTGGACGCCCGTGGACTCAAGGAGTTCGCGAAGCCGAAGGACCTGTGGAATCTCGGCGACAGAAAAGCCGCAAGACCGCGCCCAGAAGACGAGCACCGTGTTCCTGCCCTCGATGAGGTCCGAAAGGAGCACGCGGTTTCCGTTCTTGTCGGCGAGGCTGCTGGACCTAGGTGCCCATCGGACAGTGTCCGCGACGATGCGCGGCAGCATCCGGGCTTCGGCTGACTCAAGAAGAGCGTGCCATTCCGGACTCTCGGTATTCTGTCCGACCAGCGCTGCCAGTGAGTCCGCTTGGTCTGCATGCGTAAGAGGATCGGCCGCAACGACGGCATAGTCACGCGCAGCACCGGCGGTGTCTCCCCGGGACAACTTCACGTCAGCAAGGCGTTGGAATACCTCCGGGTCCACCGCCGCGGCTGCCGCCTCCTCAAGAGCCTCCAGCGCTTCGTCCTCCTCTCCCGCGGCGGAGAGAAGCTCGCTGTAGGTGACGAGCCGATCCGCCCACTGTCGGGCTCGGGTGCGGGCGTACTCGCTCACCGTCCGGCCAAGTGGTCTGCCGGGATGAGCCACGAGATCTTCGTGTTCCGTCCCGGCTCGCGCTGATCGCTCCAGTCCTTGGCGCGCGAGTTCCAAGGCCCGCTCTCGACGCTCGGGGAAGCTGGCGAGCCTTCGCGCGGCAGAGAACTTGCTTCCCCCATCCGCGAGCATTCTCTCGATCCAGCGGTCGGCGGCTGGCAGGTCGGGCACTCGGTTCCACTCAGTCGCGACATTCAGCGCCCAACTCAACATCTGCGATCCGGTGCCTTCCGCGTCCGGCCAGTATTCTTCAAACGCCGCTAGCGCGGCGTCGGCATCACGGTTCTCGAAGAACTTCTCCACGGTTTCGATGCCAACGATCTGAGCCCACGAGCGCGTGCCCCTGCCCTCATTCCGAGCACGCTCTGTCCAGAACGCCACCGCGACGGAATCCTCCACATCGTCCGCGTAGCCTTGGATCGCGACGACGGTGGCCGGGGAAAGCGGCGTCCTACGGGCGTACTCCTCATGGATGCCCGCGAAGTTCTCTTCGTGCCAAGCAAGCAAGCTGTCGCTCCCGGTGGAACCGAGCGCCACGTCCTCGTGGAACCGCAGCGTGCTCCACCCAGCCAAGGAGTCGGGATAGAGTTCCATCGCTAGTCGATTGGATTCGTATGCGGTGATCCAGTTGCGGCCAGCGAAGTCGTAAGCGCGCTGCATCAGCGAGTGGTAGAGGGGTTGGCCATCCTCGGCGTGGATCAACAGCTCGAACAGATTCCTTCCGTTGGCGTCGATGCGCTGTCCCGTCTTGTCCTCGACCACGAAGGCGGCGTACACGACTCGGTCGGGAAGGGTGAAGCTCGCGGCGAAAGTGCCGTTCGGTTCCGGCTTCAACTCGGCGAGGGCGGTGTTGCGCAAGCCGCCGTTGTACATGCGGTCGTGTTCCGTCCGGAAGTGACCGCGCAGCACGAGTTCCTGCTCACCTGCCAGCCTCTCGATCGGTGTATAGGTCACTTCGATGCGGGAGTTCGGCACCGGAGCCTCCGGGGAGAACTGTAGTCGGCGTTCGCCGGCACGCTCACTCTCTTGTCCACTCACGACGCCCGGAAGAAGCCCAAGGACGCACCAGACCACCAATCCGTGCCGAACGATCCTGATCGTGCTCTCAATCATCAGTGCTACCCTCTGTGCCCGGTTGGTGATGGCCCACTCGACGATCGCGTGGACCGGGGAACATGGCACCCTCGTGGTTCCCTTTTCTCCTCTCGTGGCTCTCAGTAGTGAGACGCCACGAGAGGAAGGAACGTTTACCTGACAATCACCGTAGGATCGCGCTGGCCGACCTCGCAAGCAGAGGCAATCGACCTCGCTGAGCCCAGCCCCCCCCGATCCACTCACAAGTCACGCTCGCCAAGGCCTGACCGAACAGCTAACGGTCCGGGGAGGTCTTTGGAGCCCTAAAGTGTTCCCGTTTGAGAACAGGGATGGAATGTGGGGATGCCGGATCGCGCCATATCTAAGTGATTGATAATAATAGCGTTATGCGATTACGTTTACGAAGGTGACGGTGACGGCGACTTCGGGGAGCGCGCGGGGAACGGCAGAGATCACGGTGGGTCCAGATCCGGAACGGGCGGCGCTGGTGGCCCTGTACGAAGCTACGGATGGGCCAAACTGGGTCGAAGCCGACAACTGGTTGACGGATGCGCCGCTCGGCGATTGGTACGGGGTGGGCACGGATGCCTCGGGCCGCGTCGTTCGGTTGGAGCTCGACGGGAACAGGCTATCCGGCCCGATCCCGTCCGAGCTCGGCAATCTCACGGGCCTGACGGGACTAGACTTTCAAAACAACGGCCTATCCGGTCCGATCCCACCCGAACTCGGCAACCTCACAAGCCTGACGATACTATGGCTCAGCGGCAACGACCTCTCGGGCCCGATCCCACCCGAACTCGGCGCACATCGTCTAGTGTAGTCCACCGAGGTCTACCAAGTAGGCCATAACACGTTATTGGACAACGTGTTCTGTGTCATCCCCTGCGCTCTACCGTCCCTTGCGGTCCATCGCCATCCGGTGTATTCTTCCCGCTGTAGTGCTGCAATAAATGATACACCATAAGGAAAGGACCCACCATGAAGCGACCGAGGACACTCTCCGCCGCGTTCGTGCGGACGGTCAACCGGCCCGGCGTCTACGGCGACGGACGGGGCGGGCGCGGGCTGAGCCTCCGCGTCCACAGGACACGGGATGGCCGGATCACCAAGACGTGGCGTCAGCGCGTGCGGATCGAGGGGCGGCTGACCTCGATCGGACTTGGACCGTATCCCGAGGTGATACTCGCCGAGGCACGTCAGAAGGCATTGGACAACAGCCGGGGCGTCCTCTTGGGCCAGGACCCGCGCGGGCGCGGCGTCCCGACGTTCGCCGAGGCCGCCGAGCGGACGATCAAGCTCCACCGGGAGTCCTGGAAGGCGGGGAGTCCGCTTCCCGAGCAGTGGGAGTCCACCTTCCGCCTTCATGCCGCCCCGCTCCTCGGCAAGCGGGTGGACCGGATCGAGAGCGCGGACGTGCTCGCGTGCCTCTCGCCGATCTGGAACTCGAAGCCCGCAGCGGCGCGGAAGGCCCAGCACCGGATCACCGCCGTCTTCCGCTGGTGCATCGGTCGAAACTACCGGGCGGACAACCCGGTCGACCGGGCGGTCGTTGCACTGCCGAAGGCGAACGGCCACACGACAACGCACCACCGGGCGCTCCCGCACGGAGAGGTCGCCGCCGCGCTCCGAGCGGTTCGCGGGACCACAGACACGCACCCTTCGGCGGCTCTATGCGTCGAACTGATCGTCCTCACCGCCGTTCGTCCCGGCGAAGCGAGGGGCGCGCTTTGGGACGAGATCGACATGGACGCGGCGACATGGACAATACCGGCATCCCGGATGAAGGCGGGCCGCGAGTTC
>CAZTOF010000159.1:0-9899 GCA_964615515.1 uncultured Gemmatimonadaceae bacterium | reverse complement strand
GTTGTGCAGCGAAGCCCGAGAGACGGTCACGCCGCCCACCTCGACCGGGCGCAGCAGCGCCACCGGGGTGAGGACCCCCGTCCGGCCCACCGAGACGAAGATCCGGTCGATGCGCGTGACCTCCTTGCGCGGCTCGAACTTGAAGGCGATCGCCCACCTGGGATGGTGCGAGGTGCTCCCCAGCACGGCCCGGGGCGCCAGCGCATCGAGCTTGACCACCACTCCGTCGATTTCGTAGTCGAGAGACTCGCGATCCGCATCGAATGCGCGATGGTAGGCGGCTATTTCTTCGACCGACCGCGCCACCGTCACCCGTTCGGGCGTCTTGAGTCCCCACGCCTTCAGGGCCGCGATTCCCTCCGAGTCGCTCTCGAAGGACATCCCATCGACCGCCATGATGTCGTAGGCCAGGACGGTCAGCGGCCGCCTGGCGGCAATCCGTGAATCGAGCTGCCGGAGCGCGCCCGAAGTCGCGTTGCGCGGATTCTGGTAAGGCGGTTCGTCCGCCTCGATCCGCCGCTGGTTGAGCGATTCGAAGTCACTCAGGTACATCATCGCCTCGCCCCTCACGGCGAGAAACGCCGGGGCCGCGAGCTGCTCCCGGCGCAGGCGCAACGGAACCGACGGAATCGTCCGCACGTTTTCCGTGACCCCCTCGCCCACGCGTCCGTTGCCCCGGGTCACCGCCCGCTCCAGTGCCCCGCCGACGTACACCAGCTCCAGCGACGCGCCGTCCAGTTTCGGCTCCATGACATAGCGGATCTCCGTGTCGTCCAATGCCTTGCGCAGCCGCTCGTCGAAACGTCGGACCTCGGCCAGCTCCCGTGCCGAGTCGAGCGACAGCATGGGCGCGGCGTGCTCGACGCTGGGGAGGCTCCCGAGCGGGTCCGCACCCACCCTCCGGGTCGGCGAGTCGGGAGTGACCAGCGACGGATGGGCGGCCTCGAGGGCCTGCAGCCGCCGGAAGAGCGCATCGTACGCCGAGTCGGAGATTTCGGGGGCGGCTTCGACGTAGTAGAGGTGGTTGTGGCGGTGAAGCTCCTCGCGGAGCCCCGCGGCCTCGGCGGAAGCCTCCTCGAGGTCGATCTTCCCGGGGTCGTCGGTGCCTGGCCCAACGGGAGCCGAATGTACACTGGACATGACATAATGTAATGCTGTCTTTACAGAGCGAGCAGGTGAAACGAAGCGGTCCGGCGCGGATGCATCGCCGCTGGAATGCCGTGAGGGTTTTTCCACGGGCTGCCGATCCGGGCCACTGCTTCTGTCCACGCGGCCGCGTGGCGGCGTAGATTGGTGGCCACCCCGATCGAGTTCCCCTCGTACCAGCCGACCCGACAGGAGGTGCCGGATGGAGTTCCCGCGCTGTCCGATTCGCATGCTTGCGCTCGCCACCAGCCTGGCGGGCCGCAGAAGAAGCCCTAGCAGTCCCCGCCGCTCGCTCAGGCCCGTCCGCTGCCTGCTCGCGCTGGCCGTCCCCGCCACGCTGTCAGCGCAGATGGAGCCCACCACACCCCGCCGCGCCGACGAGGGAGACGGACCTCACGAACGCCTGATCCTCAGGGGCGCCACGATGATCGACGGAACCGGAGCTCCCCCGATCGGCCCGGTGGATATCGTGATTGAAGGTGACAGGATATCCCGAATCCAGACGGTGGGATATCCCGGCGTCCCGATCAACGAGAACCGCCGCCCCTCCGGGGCCACCAAAGAGATGGAGATGACCGGCATGTTCATCCTGCCCGGCTTCGTGGACATGCACGCGCACACCGGCGGCTCCGGGAAGGCGCCTCAGGCCGAATACGTCTACAAACTGTGGATAGGGCACGGGATCACCACCTCCCGCGGCGTCGGCCACGGACCGATGATGTGGGCCCTGAGGGAGAAGGCCGCGGCGGCGCGCAACGAGATTGTCGCTCCGCGCATGTTCACCTACGCGCGTCCCGGCGAGGCCTGGGACAAGGGCCGCGTGGACTCCCCCGAGAAGGCCCGCGAGTGGGTCCGCTGGGCCGCCGCCGTCGAGGTGGAAGGCGCGAAGATCGACGGTCTCAAGCTCGGCGCGATGGACCCCGACATCATGGCCGCGGTGATCGACGAAGGGCACAGGCACGGCCTCGGCACCGTCGCCCACCTCGGCCAGATGGGCGTGGTGCGGATGACCGCGCTGGACGCCGCCGAACTCGGCCTCGACATGATGACCCACTACTACGGCCTCATGGAGTCGATGCTGACCGACTACAGCGTCCAGGACTGGCCGCTCGACTACAACTACCAGAACGAGCAGCACCGCTTCGGCAACGTGGGCCGCCTATGGTACCAGGCCGCCGAACCCGGTTCCGAGCAGTGGAACGCCCTGATCGACCGCTTCCTGGAACTCGGCTTCGGCATCGACCCCACCATGACCATCTACGAGGCCAGCCGCGACGTGATGCGCTCCCGCGAGGCCGATTTCCACGAGGAGTACACGCTCCCAAGCATGTGGGATTTCTACCAGCCGTCGCGCATCGCCCACGGCTCCTACTGGTTCTACTGGACCACCGAGGACGAGTACCACTGGAAGCGCTTCTTCCGGAAGTGGATGCACTTCCTCAACGACTACAAGAACGCCGGGGGCCGCGTCACGACCGGCTCCGACTCCGGTTTCATCTACAAGCTCTACGGCTTCGACTACATCCGTGAGCTGGAGCTGCTGCGCGAGGCCGGGTTCCACCCCGTCGAGGTCATCCGTTCGGCCACCCTCTTCGGTGCCGAGGAACTCCACGATCCCAAGGGCACGAAGATCGACTTCGGGATCCTGCGTGCCGGGCTCAAGGCCGATCTGGTCGTCGTGGACGAGAACCCGCTCCGGAACCTCAAGGTCCTGTACGGGAACGGCGCCGTCCGGCTCAACGACGAGACGGGCGAGGTTGAACGGGTGGGCGGCATCCGGTATACTGTCAAGGACGGAATCGTCTACGACGCACGGAAGATGTTGGCCGATGTGCGCGAAATGGTCCGCAGGGCCAAGGAAGCCGTAGCGGCGTCGGGTGAAGGAACCTGACGCCATGCGCACCACGGACGGTTGCGTGATTCACCCTGGACCCTGGGAGGACGAATGTCGGAAATGAAGAATGCGTACTCGATGCCGGATCCGGCCTGCCACGCCGATCGATTCACCTCGATTGGGCAGCTCGGCACCTGCTTTCTCGCCGTTCTGGCGGCCGTCGCGTGGGTCGTCCCGGGAGCCGCGGGCCAACCGCCACCACCGACGCCCGATGCCACCGTGGCCGAGGATCGGCCGTTCAGCATCCTGCCGGGGTTCAGGATGGAGTTCAGAAACGTGACATCCCCCGGCGGGAGCCTGCAATTCATCTATTATCTTCCGAAGCCGTCGCCCTGGCTGTCCCTGCAGATGCACTACCAGGGGAGCCGCTGGAAAGAGGAACACAACATCACGCTGCATGACAATCTCCTTTTCGGGCGCTTCATGGGGGGCTACGGAAGGGGTGACGGGCCCAGCGCCTTCGCGTTCCTGGACTACGGTAGGGGAACGATCGAGAGCAGCGACAGATTCGGAGCAGGAGATTCCTTTGGCATGTGGGGAATCGGGGTCGGGGTGGGGCTTTCCCTGTGGGGGATCACCGCCAAGCTCGACGCGAGCACCGGGGGATCGAGGAAACTCAAGCCGGAGGGACGCAACACCCTCGCTGCAACCCTCCAGTACCGCGTCTATTGACGGTCTGCCCGAACTGCCGATAGCCCGTCCGAACTTCTCTCCTCGCCCAACTCCACCGCCGTCCCGTAGCACATCATTTCGGCGGCGGCCCGGCTGACCTCCGCCGACTGGAAGCGAATCGCCAGGATTCCGTTCGCTCCCAGCGCCCGCGCTTCCGCAACCATCCGGTCCACCGCCTGTTCCCGAACCTCCGCCAGGAGCTTGGTGTACTCGTACACCTCGCCGCCGGCCAGATTGCGGAGGCCGGCGATGATGTCGCGCCCCACGTGGCGAACGCGCACGGAGCTTCCCCTGACCAGCCCGATGGTGCGCAGGACACGATGGCCGGCCACGGTTTCCGTCGTGGCAAGTATCATCGGTGGACGTTCCGGTAGGGGTCGGAACCGAACTCGGTGTACCGATCCCAGATCACCTGGGCAAGCAGGACCAGCATCCCGATCACCACGGCTCCGGTCGCCAGCTTGACCAGGATCGTCGAGGGCGAGTTGACGAACGCCCAGATCCCGTACGCCACCCAGCCCAGGAACCCGACAACGGTCAGCACCCAGCCGACGGGCGATGTGATCCGTGACCGGATGCGGCCCCACACGGAGTCACCGTAGTGGGGAGTGAACGACAGGGCCTGAAGCTCCTCCTTCATCACCTGGAAGATGGCGAATTCGCGACGGAGTTCGCTGGAGGCCTCGAGGTGTCCCTCGATCACCGCCCTCTCCTGCGGCGTCATCTCGCCGTCGAGAAAGCGCATGAGGTCCTCCCGGCTGACCTCTCGGCGTGTTCTGCTGTTCACGGGTGCGTTACCCCGGCCTTTCGCAGCTCTTCCGCGAGAGCCCGCCGTGCGTGAAAGAGACGGCTCGCCACCGTCCCCTCCGGAATGTTCAATATCCTGGCGATCTCGCCGTAGCGAAACCCCTCGATTTCCTTCAGTACGAGCACCTCGCGATGATCTTCACCAAGCTGTTCCAGCCCCTTCCAGAGGAGTTCCTTCGCCGCCTTGCGCTCCGCGCGCCGCTCCGGCCCGTCCTCGGGGCTGCCGGGCTTCATCTCCAGGTGTTCGTCGAGGGCCTCGAGGCGGAACCTCGCCTTGCGGCTCCGGAGCGCGTCCCGGCACTGGTTCCTGAGAATCTGGAAGAACCATGGCGCGAAGCGGCGCTTGAGGTCGAAACGGGAGAGATTCTGCCAGGTCTTGACGAAGGCGTCCTGCAGGGCGTCCCGGGCGTCGTCCGGGTTGCCCATCATGCCCAGGGCGATCCGCATGCCGGGTCGCTCGTATGCCCGGACGATGGGTTCGAAGAAGCGGGAATTGCCGGATTGACACTTTCTGAGAAGTTCCCGTTCCAGGTCAGGGAGCAAGCCGCCTCCAGGTAGATTCCGAACTCACGCCACCACCTTCAGTCTCCTACGATCTTGACGCGCATACCATTCTAGCGGATTCCGGCGAGCCGGGTCGGTACCACTCTGGCGACGAACCGACCGACCCTGCACTTTGGCCCACCCACAACCACTCCAACCCCCTGGACACCCAACGCATGGCACGCAGACACATCCGGCGCGGGCGCACGGTCGTCACGACGGCTTTCACAGCGGCCCTGGCGGGCCTGGCCGGCGGCCGGTCCACCGCCCAGGAGATCGAATACCCGGCCGGCTTCGACGAAGAGGCCACCTACTACCCCGAGGCGCTCGGCCCGCTGACCCGCGCGGTCACCACCAGCTCCCCCAGGGCCCAGATGTTCTTCGACCAGGGCCTGCAGATGATGTACGCCTTCACCCCCCTGCGCGCGGCCCGGTCCTTTCGGCAGGCACAGCGCGAGGACCCCGATTGCGCGATGTGTTTCTGGGGCGAGGCGTGGGCGTGGGGCCCGTACTACAACGGGCCGATGGGGCCCGACGACGCGCCGAGGGCCTACGAGCGGATCCGGATGGCGAAGGCAATCGCCGAGGATCACGCCAACGAAGTGGAAAGGGCCCTGATCGAGGCCATGGCGGCCCGCTACGAGCCCGAGCACGACGACGACACCCGCAAGATGCTCGACTCGGCGTACGCCCGGGCGATGGCCGGGGTCTACGAACGGTTCCCCGACGATCCCGATGTCGCGACGGTGTACGGCAAGGCGCTCATGCTGCTCGAGCCCCGGCTTGGTCGCTGGGACATCGGAAAGCCCGCCGTGAAGAAGATCCACGCCGTGCTCGAGGGCGTGCTGGCCGTGGACGCCGGCCACCCGGGCGCCTGCCATCTGTACGTCCACGCCACCGAGCCGACCGTCGAACCCGGGAAGGCCGAAGCGTGCGCCGACCACCTGGGCCAATCGATCCCCGGGGCGAGCCACATCCAGCACATGCCGTCGCACACCTACAACCGGATCGGGCGCTGGGGCGACGCCGTGCGCGCCAACCTAGCCGCCTGGCACACCGATCTGCGCGCCGAAGAGGGTCTCGCGTGGGCAATCTACCCGTCCCACAACCTGCACATGCTCCTCTTCGCGGCCTCCATGGACGGGCAGGGGGCGATCGCCATCCAGGCCGCGAAGGACTACGGCAGGATCGTGCCCGGCGGCGCCTTCTACCACGCCCTGGCCCTGCTCCGCTTCGGGCGCTTCGACGAGATCCTGGAGCTGGACGATCCACCCGATGGGCTGATTCAGCGCGGCTTCTGGGACTTCGCTCGCGGCTACGCCTATCTGCGCAGCGAAGGGCCGGGCCGCGCCTCGGTGTATCTCGAGAAGGTGCGGCGCGCGGCGGACAATGCAGACGAAGACGAGAGCTTCCGCCTTCACCCCGCGGCCGACCTTCTCGGCGTGGTGGCCGGTATCCTCGAAGGTGAGATCCTGCGTCACGAAGGGAACAATGAACCCGCGGTCGCGGTGCTGGAAGAAGCGATCGCCCTGGAGGACGGTCTGCGCTACGACGAACCCGAGCCGCTCAACTTTTCGGCGCGGCACTGGCTTGGCGACCTGCTCCTGGACATGGAGCGCCACGAGGAGGCGGAAGCGGTCTTCAGGGCCGCGCTCGAGGACCATCCCATGAACGGGTGGTCGCTGTTCGGGCTGGAGGCGGCGCTGCGGGCGCAGGGCAGGGGAACCAAGGCGGGCGGCGTGCACATGCTGTTCCTGGAGGCCTGGGCCCGGTCGGACACGTGGATCAGGGGGGCGGTGTTCTAGCCCGTGGACAATGTCATGTTTAGCATACATTCAGATGACTCCAAGGCAGGGCTCTGCGTTGCTCCTCAGCCCAAAAGCCCCGCTATTGGCCCATCGTCGCGCCTAGCCAGCCCGGCGCCTCGCCCGCATCCGCGCTGGACCGCTTCGCCCAGCTACGCTTCGATTCTCGATCTGCTGGGTGGAAAAGCGGCGGCGGGATGCGTGTCAGATCGAAGGATCAGACGATGTTCCAGGAGGCAGCCGCGACGGCCAACGACCTGAAACGGGCTCTCCCGAATTCGCGGTGTTTCCCGCTCCGCGAATGGCTGGACATGACTCCGATCAGCACCTCGGCCACATCGATCCAGGAGGTCATCGTCCTGCGAAAGGCCAAGCGTCTTTCGTCGAACATTCGAAGGAGTTTCTCGACGGCGGCGGGCCGAAGAGCCGCACGGGACGAGTTTCGGGAGTTTCTCGCGAGACACCCCTTCTCTCCGAACTCATTCGAGCGCCTCATCTACCACATTCGAGCTCTTCTCGGTGACGACGAAGAGCACGAGGATCTTGCACTGGGGCGTGGCTGGTTCTGACGACGAGATTCACTTGGCATCCATTACCACAGCATGTGAACTGATCGTAGCCAAGTGACTATCATTTCAATCACTTACGGTGCCGTGACAAGCGCTATCTCGGACCGCATTCCGCGTTTCTGCCAGGTCTTGGAACACGGGTCGATTCAACTTGACGCTTCGGCGCGCCTCCGGTAGCTTTCGGTCCCTAAATCAACAGTCATTTTCATCGAGAGGAAGCTCAGGAGCGTGCGGGATGAATGATTCACCGATCCTCGTCGTGAAGGGCCTTGCGGCCGGTGTAGCGGACAAGGATCTCGAAATCCTGAAGGGCGTGGACCTGACGATACGACGGGGCGGAATTCACGCGATCATGGGTCCCAACGGATCCGGCAAGAGCACGCTGGCCAAGGTGATCGCGGGCCACCCGGCATACGAGGCCACCGGCGGGTCGGTGGAGTTCGGCGGGCGGGATCTGCTGGAGATGGAACCCGACGAGCGGGCCCAGGCCGGTGTGTTCATGGCCTTCCAGTACCCCGTCGAAATCCCCGGCGTCTCGATCGCCAACTTCATGCGCACCGCCCTGCAGTCACGGCTCGAGGACGGCGAGGAATTGGACCTCTTCGACTTCCAGAAGCTGCTCATGGAGCGCATGGAACTCCTGGACATGGACGCGGCGTTCGCGCAGAGGCCGGTCAACGACGGCTTCAGCGGCGGCGAGACGAAACGCAACGCGATCTTGCAGATGGCAGTGCTCAGGCCCGCGCTCGCGGTGATGGACGAGACGGATTCCGGGCTGGACATCGACGCCCTCAAGGTCGTCGCGAACGGGGTGAACACGCTCAAGCAGGAGAACCCGGAGATGTCCGTGCTGCTGATCACACACTACCAGCGGATCCTGAACCACATCGTCCCGGACAGGGTCCATGTCATGGTGGACGGGAGGATCGTGGAATCGGGGGGGGCCGAGGTTGCACTGGAGCTCGAGGCGCAGGGCTACGAGGAATACCGAAAGGCGCACGCGGCCTGACCGCAACATACGAATTCGCCGGTCCGGGCCTTCGGGCCGGCAATACATGGCCTGAGGGGCTGTAAGGAGCAGATGGATGCCGAGCAACGAGATCATTCAGGGATTGGGGCTCGACGACTACAAGTTCGGTTTCGTGACCGACTCCGAGCCGGTCTTCAAGACTCGGCCCGGGCTCGACGCCGAGGTCGTCCGGCAGATTTCGGGGCGCAAGGACGAACCCGAGTGGATGCTGAAGCGCCGGCTGAAGGCGCTGAGGATCTACGAGGCGAAGCCGATGCCCCAGTGGGGCGGCGACCTCTCCGAACTCGAGGAAACGCTAAGCCGGACGTACTTCTACGCGAAGCCGCAGGAACAGATGGAGCGCTCCTGGGACGATGTGCCCGAGAGCATCAAGCAGACCTTCGAGCGGCTGGGAATCCCAGAGGCCGAGCGGAAGATCCTGGCGGGGGTCGGGGCGCAGTACGACTCGGAGATGGTCTACCACTCGCTCAAGGAGGAGTGGGAGTCGAAGGGCGTGATCTTCGATTCGATCGAGGACGGGCTCAAGAACCACCCCGAGCTGTTCCGGAAGCACTTCGGGACGGTGATCCCGGCCGCCGACAACAAGTTCGCGGCGCTCAACTCGGCGGTATGGTCGGGCGGATCGTTCGTGTACATCCCCCCGGGGGTTCAACTGGAGACGCCGCTGCAGGCGTACTTCCGGGTCAACCAGGAGCGGCTGGGACAGTTCGAGCGCACGCTGATCATTGCCGGCGAGGGGTCGCGCGCGCACTACATCGAGGGGTGCACCGCGCCGGTCTACTCCACCGACTCGTTCCACTCGGGCGTGATCGAGATCGTCGTGAACCGGGACGCGTATTTCCGCTACACCACGATCCAGAACTGGTCGAACAACATGTACAACCTGGTCACCCAGCGGGCGCTGGTTCACCAGGGCGCGCACATGGAATGGCTGGACGGGAACCTGGGGTCGAAGCTGACGATGAAGTACCCGTCCTGCTTCCTCATGGGCGAGGGGGCGCACGGCGAGATCCTGTCGATCGCGTACGCGGGCGACGGCCAGCACCAGGACACCGGCGGGAAGGTCATCCACGTGGCGCCGAACACCACCTCGAGCATCGTGTCGAAGTCCATCTCGAAGGGGACCGGGCGCGCCTCCTACCGGGGACTGTGCAAGGTCTACGACGGCGCCCGGAATGCCCGCTCGAACGTCGAGTGCGACGCGCTGCTGATCAACGAGACTTCGCGGACGGACACCTTCCCGTACATCGAGATCGACGAAAAGACCGCCACGGTGGGCCACGAGGCCACGGTTTCCAAGGTGGGGGACGAACAGCTCTTCTACCTGATGAGCCGCGGCATGGACGAGGCCGAGGCGATGGCGCTGATCGTGCGCGGGTTCATCGAGCCGATCGCCAAGGAGCTGCCGCTCGAGTACGCGGTCGAGCTGAACC
>CAZTOF010000158.1:0-1511 GCA_964615515.1 uncultured Gemmatimonadaceae bacterium | reverse complement strand
CCCCTACAGTAAGATGCAGACTTCATAGCATTTGTGGGGTAGGCTGGCTGAACGACCTTAGACGCGCCAAACACCCCCGTGGGCGCCGCGCCCCGGACCCGGCGACCGCCGCCGCCGAAGCGGTGGCGGGGCACCTCCACGAGCGCTTCGGGGAATCCGTTCAGACGCACCTCGCGAAGGTCGGCTGGCGGTCGGTCGAAGGCCAGCGGTGCCGGGCCGTCCAAGCACTCCGGAAGCCGGAGCGGCGAACGATCTCGCCAGCGCCCATGTCGCTGGGCATGGGCACCGGTTCCGCCTTGGGGTGGATCAGTCTGGCTACTTGCGACTCCTCCGGTGCTTCGCCTTGATGCTTGGTCGTGCCGCCCTTCACCCTTCGGTGACCCGAGGGGCGGCATTCTACGAGTCTCATCCGTCATGGGTTTCAATCCAGCCGTCGAGGACGAAGGCCGCTGTATCCGATTCGCGCCCATCTCAGAGGGCCTTTGGGAGTGGGACCGTTCTCTGGGGTCCAGATCGACGGCCTCATCGCGAATGCCTTCGAGGACGGTGCGGCGGTGGCGCCGAGGGAAGTGCGGACCCGTGCGTTGAACAACTGCTTCGGCGTCTCCATGCCCGAACGCTGAAGAGCCGCTTGCAAGCGAGTCAACCTGTAGGGAATTACCTACTGTTCCAGAACGTTCCAGGTCGTTCCAGAGACGTATCAGCCCCGGCGGACGCTGCCGCCACTGGCTTGTCGAAACGCCCCCGTCGAGCAATCGTGGGTGCCGGGAGCCGGTATGGCATTGGCTGACGCCGGACGGCTTCGTGATCCCTGTCCAGCGTCACCGTAACGGGCTGATCACCACCTCATGCACCTCCACGAACTCCACGCCCAGCTCGTCGCGCCTCAGCACGGCAATCCTTCCGTGCGCCACATCCAATACTTCGTGTGGCTGGCCCGTTACGGCGACAGTATCCTCCAGCCAGATGGGCCGAAGCACCGGGAGCCTGAGCGTCCCGACCGGCGTCCCGTCCGCCTCTAGAATCGTCCAGCGTCGCATCTCGTCAGCCAGCTTCGGGTAGTCGCCGATCCAGATCCTCCCATCGGCTTCGACGCTGATCGCACCATAGGCCGGATAGGTGTCCCGCACCGTCGACTGCTCCAACCTGCGGCGCCAGTCGGCCTGAACTTGTTCCGGGAAGATCCCCAGGAAGGTCTCCGTCCATTCCTCCTTCTCCGCCGCCGTGACCGTGCGCGGCGAATACCCCCCGCGAATCCGGGTGACCGGGGCCGCTCCCCGGTAAAGTGTGAGGTTCAGCGAGTCGTTCGTGCCGACGAGCGCGTGTTCTCCGCGTCCGGCAAAGAGCGCGGTGAGGCCGAACCCGACGGGGTTCCAGTCGTCGCCGACATGGCGCTCCTTGCCCGCCCACCGGCCGAGCGTATCGACGATCTCACCCGCGTCGTTCGCGAGCACGAGGAAGACCGGACCCCGCTGGATTCCCGGGGGCAGAGTCGGCCGCGTCTCCAATGC
>CAZTOF010000157.1:0-4954 GCA_964615515.1 uncultured Gemmatimonadaceae bacterium | reverse complement strand
TGCCGACCGATCTGGTGGTTACCTGCCAGGACGAGAAGTCGCAGCACAAGAACAAGGCCCGGGCGATGAAGGTGCTGCGCTCCCGCCTCCTCGACCGGAAGGTCGCCGCCCGCGAGGCCCGGCGCGCCGCCGAGAGGAGGTCGCAGATCGGCAGCGGGGACCGGTCCGCCAAGATCCGCACCTACAACTTCCCGCAGAACCGGGTCACCGACCACCGCATCGGGCTGAGCCTCTACCGCCTGGCCGACGTGCTCGACGGCGACCTCGACGAGATCGTCTCGGCGTTGCGGCTGGCCCGCGACGAAGAGCGGCTCCGGGAGGGTTCCGCACCCTGATGGCCACCGGCGTCTCGGCACCGAAGCAGCGCGTCCGGACCGTCCTGGAGGTCGTGCGCGTCAGCGGCGACTACCTGGACGGCAAGGGGGTCGAGCAGGGGAGACTCGACGCCGAGCACCTCCTCGCCCACGTGCTCGGGATCGGCCGGCTTCAGCTGTACCTGCACTTCGACCGCCCCCTCACCCGGGACGAACTCGCGCGCTTCAAGGCGCTCCTGCGGCGGCGCGGGGCCCGGGAACCCCTGCAGTACGTCCTCGGTTCGGCCCCCTTCCGAACCCTGCACCTCCACATCGACCGCGGGGTGGCGATCCCCCGTCCCGAGACCGAGTACCTCATCGACGTCCTGGCGCGGCTCGCCGGCGACGGCCGGGTCTTCGAGTCGGCCCTGGACATGGGCACCGGCTCGGGGGCCATCGCCCTGTCCCTGGCCGCGGAGCGTCTGGCCCGGTCGGTCACGGCCACCGATATTTCGCGCGACGCCCTGGCCGCCGCCGCGCGCAACGCCGGCGAGGCGGGGCTCGGCGACGTCGACTTCCGGTCCGGCCCGTTGCTCGAACCCGTGCGTGGCCGGAGCTTCGACCTGGTGCTTTCGAACCCTCCGTATCTCACCGAGGCGGAGTGGCGGAGCGCGGACCCCGAGGTCAGGGAGTGGGAGCCCCGCGCCGCGATGGCCGCCGGAGCGGACGGGCTCGAGGTCATCCGCGGCCTGGTCGCCGGCCTGGACGAGGTGCTGCGGCCCGGAGGCTGGGCCGGGCTGGAGGTGGGGAGCAGGCAGGCGGCCACCGTTGCCGAAATGTTGGAAACCGTTCCCGCACTGGGAGCCGTAGGGGTGCATGACGACCTGACCGGGAGGCGGCGCTATGTTTTCGCTCGCAAGAACACTGGAACCGGTGCCGATCCGGTACCCTGAGAGGAAGGAAGAGATGGCGGGAATCCACGAATTGGCGGAGTCGCTGGGCCGGGAACTGGGCCGGACCCCCGAGTACCGGACGCTCGCACGGGCCATCGAGAGCACGGAGGAGGATCGCGAGATCGTAGCTCTGAGGAACGAGGTGGAGGAGCTTCAGAAGGCGATCCAGGCGGTCACCGGCGAGGGCCGGGAGCCGCCCGAGGCGGAGATGGAGCGGCTGGAGGCGACCATCGGCCGTCTGCAGGCCTCTTCGATGTACCAGAGCCTCGTGGCCGCGCAGGCCAACTTCGACCGCATCATGTACCGGGTGGACGCGGCCATGCAGGAAGGCATGAGCAAGGGCGCCGAGTCCCGCATCATTCTCACACCATAGGCGCCTCCGTGTCCGGAACCACGACTGCCGGGAAACCTGCCGCTCCCCCCACGCCGAAGGGGATCAAAGCCCTGCGGGCGCCGACCTACCGCCTCATCGAACCCGTTACTCAGTGGCTGATCCGGCGGGGTGTCCATCCCAACGCGATCACGATCTTGGGGTTCGTCGTGACCGTGGCGGGCGCGGTGATGTACTCGCGCGACCACGTTCGCATCGCGGGACTCCTGGTTCTGCTCGGAGGTCTCTGCGACGTCTTCGACGGACGCGTGGCCCGGGTGTCCGGACTGGCCTCCAAGTTCGGCAACTTCTTCGACTCGACGCTGGACCGCATCTCGGAAATCGCGATGTACGTCGGGCTGATGACCCTCTACAACGCCTACCAGCTCAGGTTCATCGACATCTGGATGATCTACATCATCACGCTGGCGCTCGGCGGGTCGCTCATGGTGAGCTACACGCGGGCCAAGGCGGAATCTCTGGGGTTCGACTGTTCCGTGGGGCTCATGCAGCGGGGCGAGCGCATCGTCCTGCTCGGCTTCGGGTCGCTCGTCTTCGGCTTCGGCTGGAACGGAATGGTGCTCAGTTCCGTTATTGTGATCGTGGCGGCACTGACCAACGCCACCGCCGTGCAACGAATGTTCTGGGTCTACAGGCACGGGAAGGGCGTCCCGCTCGACGGCGGCGGGGACTCCTCCGGAAAGGCATAGTAGTTTCGTGGAAAGACCTCCCAGCATCGATCCGCCCCGCGGTTGCGTCGGGATCCTGCTGCCGGGGCTCGGCGCCGTGGCCACGACGGTCGTTGCCGGCGTGGAGGCGGTGCGGCGCGGGCTCGCGCAGCCCTTCGGCAGCCTCACCCAGATGAACACGATCCGTCTGGGCATGCGCACCGAGGACCGGACGCCGCTCATACGCGAGATGATCGGCCTCGCGGAACTCGACCAGCTCGTCTTCGGGGCGTGGGACCCCATCGCGGACGACGCCTACGACAGCGCCGTCAACGCCGGCGTGCTGGACCGCACCCGCCACCTCGACCCGATTCGCGGCTTCCTGAAGTCGGTCAAGCCGATGCCGGCCGTCTTCGACACCGCCTACGTGAAGCGGCTGGACGGCCCCAACCGCAAGCGCGGCGCGAACTGGATGGAGCTGGCCGAGGCCGTGCGCGACGACATCCGGCGCTTCAAGGCCGAACACGGCTGCGCCCGCGCGGTCATGATCTGGTGCGGGTCCACCGAGGTCTTCCAGCGCGGCGGACCCGTTCACGCCACCGTCGCGGCCTTCGAACAGGCGATGCGCGACCACGATCCCGCCATCGCCCCCAGCATGGTCTACGCCTGGGCGGCCATCATGGAGGGCGTGCCGTACGCCAACGGCGCCCCGAACCTGTCGGCGGACGTCCCCGCGCTGGAGACCCTGGCGCTGGAGCGCGCCGTCCCGATCGCCGGCAAGGACTTCAAGACCGGCCAGACGCTCATGAAGACCATCCTGGCTCCGGGGCTCAAGGCCCGGATGCTCGGGGTCAGCGGCTGGTTCAGCACCAACATCCTCGGCAACCGCGACGGGGAGGTCCTCGACGACCCCGAGTCCTTCAAGACGAAGGAGGAGTCCAAGCTGGGCGTGCTGGACTACATCCTGCAGCCTCGCATGTACCCGGAACTGTACGGCGACATCTACCACAAGGTGCGGATCAACTACTACCCGCCCCGGGGCGACGACAAGGAGGGCTGGGACAACCTGGACATCTTCGGGTGGCTGGGGTACCCGATGCAGATCAAGGTGGACTTCCTGTGCCGCGACTCGATCCTGGCGGCCCCGATCGTCCTCGACCTGGCGCTCTTTTTGGACCTGGCCGGACGCGCCGGGATGGGGGGCATCCAGGAATGGCTGTCGTTCTACTTCAAGAGCCCCCACATACCGGAAGGGCTCTACCCGGAGCACGACCTGTTCATTCAGCACACGAAGCTGAAGAACACCCTGCGCTGGCTGGCCGGCGAGACCCAGATCACCCACCTGGGCCGGGAGTACTACGAATAGCCGGGCCAAGGCGCCGGGCATGGCCGACCCGGCCGGTACCGATCCCGTGAGCCGCGGCCGGTTCGTCGTCGTCGAGGGCGGGGAGGGCGCGGGAAAGAGCACCCAGGTGCGGAGGCTGCGGTCGTTTCTGGAGGGAATGGGTCTTTCCGTCGTCGTAACCCGCGAGCCCGGGGGGACCGTCGTGGGGGAAGGCATCCGCCGGCTGTTGCTGCACGGATCCCGGGGCTCCCTGCCGGCCGAGACCGAGTTGCTGCTGATCATTGCGGCGCGGGCGGCCTGCGTGCGCGAAGTGGTCGAGCCCGCGCTGGCGGCCGGGAAGTGGGTGCTGGCGGACCGGTTCGAACTGAGCTCCTTCGCCTACCAGGGATACGGCCGGGGCATCTCCATGGACCGCGTCGCGCGCCTCAACGAGTTCGCCACCGGGGGTCTGGCCCCGGACCTGTGCATCGTCCTCGACGTCCCGGTCGAAGAGGGCATGGCCAGGCAGGCCCGTGCGGGCAAGTCGCGCGACCGCTTCGAGTCGGAGGGGCTCGACTTTCTCGCACGTGTGCGGCGCGGGTATGTTGAGTTGGCCGGATCCCGGGCGGGTGCGGTGCTCGTTTCCGCCCGCGGGAGCCCCGGCGACGTCGAGGAGCGAATCCGGCGCGAAGTCGCGCGGGCCCTCGACGAGGTTCCTGGAAGCATGGCAAGGGAGACTGGATGAGCAAGGGGAAGGCGCTGGCGGTGCCGGGGGCGGTGGTCGTGCTGGCGGTCGCCGGCGGCGGCTGGTTCCTGCAGGCGAACAGGGGCCTGGGTGCCAACCTGTACGTCAAGACCCGGGTCCTCGAAGAGGTCGTCAGGCGCATCGAGCAGGACTTCGTGGACGAGATCGACGTGGAGGAACTCTACGATGCGGCCCTGGAGGGCATGGTCGCGAAGCTGGGCGACCCCAACTCCAGTCTGCTGCGGGTGCCCGACTGGGAGGACATGCGGATACGCACGCAGGGCGAGTACGGCGGTGTGGGGATCGAGATCGCGGACCGCGACAGCTTCGTCACCGTCGTGGCGCCGATCCCGGGAACGCCCGGGTCGAGAGCGGGGCTGCGCCCCGGCGACCGGATCGTCGAGGTGGAGGGGGAGTCGGTGGAGGGTTGGGGGACCGACGCGGTCGCGCAGATCCTGAGGGGCAGGCCGGGTACGACCGTTACGATGGGTGTCCGGCGCCACGGGGTGGAGCGGGTCATCCCCTTCGAGATCACCCGCGCGGTGATTCGGTTGAAGTCGGTTCCCTTCGCGGTTCTGCTGGAGGGCGGGGTGGGGTACGT
>CAZTOF010000156.1:0-1930 GCA_964615515.1 uncultured Gemmatimonadaceae bacterium | reverse complement strand
GCCCTCCGCAAGCTCAGGCTCAAACCGGCCTGACGCGGCCGCGCGGGCCGCCTGCCACCCGGGAGGACCCGAACGACGCCCCGGTGTCTCCGGAATCCACTCGACCGGCCCCGAAGCGGCCCGATTCGCCCGAAATCCGCCTGTTCGACCGCCCGTTTGCGCCCGAAACGGTCCTCACCCCCGTATACATACCGAAATACTCGAGGGCCGAGGGCTCCGCGAGGGTAGAAAACGGACGGGAACTAGGCTAGGCTAGGGGGCGGTGCGGCTCGCAGGCCACAATCCCCAGCGCGAGGATGGCAGCCAGCTTCAAGGTGAATCCGTTCGGTCTCATCCGCGCATCCGAGTCATCGCGTTTCGTCGGCACTCTTCGGGCGTCGCGTGTGCCTTACCTGACGAACACCTGGGCCGCCCGCGACGGCGTTACACCATCGAAAAACCCGTACACCCCTTCTCCCTCGATGCCGGAGTTGGGCCAGGGGCGTGCGAGAAGGTCTTCGCCCCCGTGCTCCACGAAGTCGGTGTAGTGCCACCCGATTCCCAGCATCCGCAGGGAGAAGCGAATGGGTTTTCCGGTGCTAACTACCCCGACGGTGTCGGTTTCCGGACCATCTGTCGGCCATATGGAGTGCCACGCCAGTTCCTCTTCACTCCCGTCGTCCTGGGTTTCCCAGAAACCCAGCGCCTCCACCAGAAGCGTGCCGACATCCGGACCAGGTTTGTACCGGATTGGAAACTCGACCAGATTGTTGTCGGGTGCGACCACATGCAGGCTGTCCCCCGGCTCCAACAGGTGCGGTGGAGCGGGTACGACCGCTTCTCCGGTGAACGTGCCCAACGGTGCGGTTCCACGCAGGCGGTACGTACCGTCCGGCCGGATGGCCTCCGGCAACGTGGCGCGCAGACACTTCGAAGGACCCAGCCATTCCCCGGTGAGCTTGCATGCCCCCAACTCCGAGGTCTCGTCAAAGGCGGCCGTCCATCCGGACCCTTCGAGTGACGCCGTGATGTTCGGGGCGGCATCGTCCCGCCCTCGGTGGGGATGGATGGCCAGCATGCGAGCCTCGCTCTCGTCGGCGAAGAGAAGCACCGCGAGCGCAACCACGTCCGGGTGCAGGTCGGGCGGACGGGTAATTTCGCACCCCGCGGAGACCGCAAGCGTCAGCGCGACCGCCAGCGCGCATCCGGTGCGCGTGTTCAAAACCGGAACTCCAGGCCGAAGAAGGGAAGCATCGGGAGCTGGCGCCTGTACACTCTTGTTTTCTTGATCTCGGCCGTGTGGTGCGGCTCCGGCACCCAGCCTACCACGTTGGGCAGGCTGAAGAGGTTCGCCACCGAGACGTAGGGGATCACCGACCCGCCGCCGAACCACGCCACCTCGCTTTCACGGCGCCACCCCACGTCGATCCGGGCGTAGTGCGGCAGCTTTACGGAATTGTACTCGCCTCCGAGCAACATGCGCACCACATCCTCCTCGAGATTCGTCGTCACCGGTACGACAGCCAGCCAGGGGGTCGTCGGTTGTCCCGAGCGCAGGGAAACCCGGGCGGACCACTGAGTCGCACCGTGCTTGTACGACGAGCCCAGCTCGAATTCATGGTCCCGGTGAAAGCGGGGCACGTAGGTCTGCGGACCCACGGTTCGCGACACGCTCGCCCAGCGGTAGCTTCCCAGAAGCGAAAGGCCACGGTCCCAAATCCAACTCCAGGATGCCTCGATCCCCCGGGCCCTGCCGCTGGCCATCTCCCACCGCGACGGATCGTCCAGCACGGCGGCTCTGATCGGATTGGGGTCCACGTCCGGCAGCCGCAGGTGATCCATGGACCGCGCGTAGGCGTCGAGCCGGACCCGAAGCCCGCCCCACCCGCCCTGCCATCCGATCGAGAATTCGCTGTTGCGGGGAACCGGTGCCTCGCTCACGGGCACGAGA
>CAZTOF010000155.1:0-2067 GCA_964615515.1 uncultured Gemmatimonadaceae bacterium | reverse complement strand
CCGTGGGTCAGGGCCACCACAGCGTTTGCCGTCTCGATCACGTCGGCGCGGTGGGCGCTCGGCACGCCGCCCGCTTCGTGCAGCACCAGGTCGTCCAGCGAGGACTTGATGCCTTCGATCCGGGAGGACAGCACGGCTTCTTTGCGCACGGCGCCGTAGACGAAGACGTCGGGGTCGGGCAGGAGCTGCGTGACCGCGTCGAGGCGGCCGAGGGCGGCAGCGGCTTCTTCGAGCAGGCTTCCGAGGCTCTCCCGGGATCTGATGCGCGGGGTTGGAGGGAGAGGGCGGGGTATGAAGGCGCGCACGGTCTCTCCGCCGGTGACGGTCGATTCGTAGGTGCCGGTGGATTCGCGTCGCATGAGGTGGTGGGCGTTCGGGACTGAAGGGGATTGTGGTGGTGCCGGCGGGCGATGGCGTCTCGCTGTTGGTGAGGGGGACGGGGGGATTTCAGAATCGCAGGATTGTAGGAAAGATTCAAGCCTTTCGTTTTCATTCATGTTCTCGTTGGCGGAGAATCTGGCGAACCCGGGGGCCTAGTCGTCACCGTAATGAAAGCGTATTGCTGTTTGTTTTCCTTAGAGAACCGCTAGCGAAAGAGCTTTCGTTAGGGCGGAGACGTGATGCCAATCACGGAATCGCAATCGTCCCAGTCGTGGATTCGCAATCTCCCTCGGCCCGAGCGGTGGGTTGGCTCAGGCCCTTTCGTAGAGGATCGCGTCTTCGATCTGGACGATCTCCAGCCTGTAGTCCCACGCCAGTGCTTCGACGGTCTCACCCGCATCGATTCGCTGCACCAAAGCCCCGGTGGAGATCCCTGATCCCGCTACGGTAGGCCGGCCGAAGGAGATGCGGGGATCGATCACAATCGGCTTGTCAGCTGTGGACCATTCGGCGCGGAACGGGTACAGCCGGAACGGAAGGGCGTCGTCATCACGCTCGACTCGCTCCAGGTATGCCGCGAGAAGCATTCGCATTGTCATTCGGCCGGAGCGCGAGAGCGTGATTGATGATCCAAGCTGTTCGAGAAAGATGTCCTGGCCTGTGGTGCGGAGTTCATCCCGCAAGAGCAGGCGCTCGATGCCGAGAGCTTGTTCGGCGTGGGTGAGGGCGTCGCGAACCGCCGCCATCTTGACTCCGCGAGTGGTCCGGAGGGCGCGAAGAACATGCGCTTCCACCAGGTTGTTGAAGGAAATCCTGTTCCCGCTTCCGGAAGGGACACGGATCAGTGGTTCGGAGACCCGACGCCCCGGGTCTTTTCGATGTGCGCGGCCGAGCACCCAATACCGGAGCGTGGCCTGAGGCACTCGGAGGTGACGGGAGGCCTCAAGGAAGGAATAGGCCGGAGCATCACTGACGTCGTAGCGCGTGCCCGGCCGGCGATTCAACGGCGTCTGGGATTGGCGGTGTTGGGCGAGGGGGTCTCTCCTTAGTCGTGGGGTGTACTCCAACCTAGTCTCGGCAGGCTTGCTTAGCGGAGCAATGGCCGTGATCCCTCCTGCAGTATCAGCCGGGGCAGTGCTGACTCCTTGACACTCCAACCGGTCATGTCATACTTGCCGTGTAGTGACTGCGATCAACCGCGATGTTCGGAGAGAGAGATGGTTCGAGCGCTGGAAGTGGAGGCGCGGGAGGGGCTGAGAATCTGGCTCAGGTTCTCCGACGGGTCTGTGGGCGAAGTCGACTTGTCGGATCTCGCCGGACGAGGTGTGTTCCGGGCTTGGGACCACGGTGGAGTCTTCGAAGGGGTCCATGTCGCACCACACGGAGCGGTAGCATGGAACGACGAGATCGAGCTCTGTGCCGACGCCCTGTACCTTGAATTGACCGGCAAATCGGCGGAAGAGGTGTTCCCAGGGCTTCGCACCGGGAGCTGACGTGCCCGAGGTCAGCCGTTTCTACGGAATCGTCATCCGCATGTTTTTCAGGGAGCATGGCCCGCCGCACTTCCATGCGGAGTACAGCGGTCACCAGGCTGTTATGGGCATCGAGGACCTTGCCGGAGGTGAGACCAAAGGCCCTCCGTTGCCCCTGCTTGTCTCAACCTCCACTCCCCCGGTAGGTTGACTC
>CAZTOF010000154.1:0-10626 GCA_964615515.1 uncultured Gemmatimonadaceae bacterium | reverse complement strand
GTGGTGGGGGGCCGGCAACGATGCGTGGCAAGCCGTTGTGGACGGAGGAGCTGCGCGGTGGCGCCGGGTATGTCCAGCTTCCGCAGCATCTCGTCTGGCTCGAGGACGCGCACGGCGGTCCGCCCGAATCGGTGGACGGCTTCTTCTGGGTTGGCGACGCCGCCGCCGCGCTGCACCTGGCTCTGGTTGCCGGCATGCGCAGCGACCGCCCCGGCTACTCGGTGGTGTCCGTTCCCCCCCAGCCGCTCGACGCCCTGCCCGGTTGGGCGTCCGGTCCCTCCCGGGAAGACGGCCACGACTTCGAGACCTCGCTGCCCGGCGCGGAACTGGACGGCCTGTTGGGACTCGGCACCCCGGCCGAGGTCTTCAAACTCGCTGCGCTCGTCCTTGGCCTCATGTCGCGGGAGCACCCCGACGCGCACCCTCCCCGGGAAGCGGAGGCCACCGTCAAACCGCGCCCCTCTGCGCTGCCCTTCGCCACTCTGTGAGTCCATGACCACCTCCCCCCGGAACCCCGCAATCCCACCATGACCCCGCGCGAATCGAAGAAGGCCCGGACGGCGCGCGCCGCCGAGATCTACGACATCCTTCTCTCCGAGTACCCCGACGCGAAGTGCGCGCTCGACCACGCGTCACCCTACGAACTCGCTGTGGCCACGATCCTCTCCGCGCAGTGCACGGATGCACGGGTGAACATGGTCACGCCCGAACTCTTCCGGCGCTATCCCGACCCGGAGACACTGTCCGCGGCGCTCCCCGAGGTACTGGAGGAGGTGATCCGCTCGACCGGCTTCTTCCGCAACAAGACCCGCAGCCTGATCGGCATGGCCACCGCCCTGGTCGAGGAGCACGGCGGCGAACTGCCCAGGAACATGAAGGAGCTGTCGGCCCTGCCCGGGATCGGACGCAAGACGGCCAACGTCATTCTCGGAAACGCCTTCGGAATCGACGAGGGGGTGGTCGTGGACACGCACGTCAAGCGCCTCGCCCGGCGCATGGACCTTACCTCCGAAGCCACCCCCGAGAAGATCGAGAAGGACCTGATGGCGCTCTTTCCGCGGCGGGTCTGGACCATGCTCGCACACTTGCTGATCTGGCACGGACGCCAGGTGTGCAACGCGCGGCGGCCGCGGTGCAACCAGTGTGCGATATCCCATCTGTGCCCGTCCAGCGCGGTCTGATCGCCTGCAGGTCCACGCCCGGCAAGCCTTCGGTCCACCCGGGCGATACGACCGATCGTTCCCGAACACCGGGATTGGGCGATCTCCCCGGCACCCCCTCCGGCGGTTCGGGTTGCCCGTCGGATGAATCGCCTCCGGACTGGAACAGTTGCAGGGTGTCGTCGGCCACAACTTCGATTCCGTGGAGATCATCCGGGACGTCCGGCGCCGGGCCGGCGGTTACCACCGTACCGCTGTCGCTCTCCGAATCCTGCGTCACCGTGAACTCGGCGCTGGTGTTTTCTCCGCGCTTGATCACGACCGTGTCGACGGAGGTCGTGCCTCCCTCCACCGACAAGGGGATTTTCATTGCGAAGGGGGCGCCCTCGGCCAAGGTCGCCACGACCTTGGCCGGGCCGGGCGCGTCGAGGTCCGTCGTATCCGTTCGTTCGAGTTCGACCGACAGGGTGAACGGTGCTTCCGGGTTCGCCTGCAGGTTCAACTCCTTGAGCCTCGAAAGGCCCGTGAACATGTCTTCCGGCAAACCGGAGAGTTGGTTCTGGTACAGGTACAGGGTGGACAAGTCTCCGAGAGCTGCAAATGACCCCGGCGGGAGGCTGTCGATTCGGCCCTCGCCAAACCATAGTTCCTCGAGCTCCGTCAACGGCGAAAACACGCCGGGGGGCAGCCGTTCCAGAGCGGTCTTCGACATATGCAGCCCGGCAAGACTTGACATTCCCGCGAAGGCGTTTGATGAGATTTCGTTGATGGGGGTGCCGTTGAGCCACAATTCACTCAGGCTCGACAGCCCCTTGAAGGTGCTGTCCGCCAAACCGTCCAGCGCGGTCTCCTCAAGGTACAGCTCGCTCAGCCTGGACAGACCGTTGAATGTCCCCGGCTGCACGTAGGCGAGATCGCTTCTGCCCAGCAACAGCTTTTCCAACCGGCCGAGGCCGGCAAAGGCACCGCTCTTTAGCTCGACAAGCCGGTTTTCGCTGAGGTCAAGCGTATGGAGCCTCGGGAGTCCGGTGAAGGTGGCCTGCTCCAGGTCGGCGATCCAGTTCTCCCAGAGGCTGAGCAACCGAAGGCCGGAGAGCCCCGAGAACGAGCCGGGCCCGAGGGTGGAGATACGATTGTCGTTCAGCCACAGCACTTCGAGGCCGCCGAGGTCGGAGAACAGGCCGCCCTGAAGCTCGGTGAGACGGTTGCCCGAGAGATCCAGATGCTCCAGGCCGCCTAATCCGTCGAACGTACCGTCGGCCACGCGTTCCAGGCGGTTGTTGTGCAAGAGCAGCGACTCCAGGCTCCCGAGATTGGACAACAGCCCGGAAGGCAGTGCGCTCAGGCGGTTCTCGGAAAGTTGGAGGCGCACGAGGCCGGAAAGGTCGGAAAAAGCCTCCTGGTCGATCCGGGTCAGAAGGTTGTCGCCCAGCCACAGTTCTTGGAGCCTGGAGAGGTTCGCCAGCGTCCCTGCCGGGAAGGTCTCCAGGCGGTTGCTCCATGCCACCAGCTTCTTGAGGTTCACGAGCTCCGACATCCCCTCAGGGAACTCGTCCAGCTGGTTCTCGTACATCCACAGTTCTTCCAGTCTTGAGAGTCCCGCGAACACATCGGGCGCCAACCGTTCCAGCTGGTTCGCCTGGATTGAGAGGTCTCGCAAACGGGAAAGGCCGGAGAAGATGCTGTCCGGGAGTTCGGTCAGTGCGTTGAAGCCCAGCAGGAGGCGCCGCAGATTGTCGAGTCCGGCGAACACGCCAGGGGGCAGCTTCGTCAATCTGTTTTGGAAAAGCCACAGCTCCTTCAGGTCGGCAAGGCCCAGAAAATCGCCGGCGCGCAACGAGACGATGGGCTCATGGAATGCTCCACCGCCCTGGTTCCGCGATGTGGGCGGAGGCACCTCCGGTGCGGGCATCCAGGAACCGCATTCGCGCGGCCTGATGCGCAGTTCAACGCCCGCCGGTCGCGAGAATGATCGCGACGGGGCGTGACACCTGGAATACTCGGTCCGGGACTTCCGTCGATCCTGACGAGCTGCCGGCGCCGGTCCTTGCAGATCCAGAGTGTCGATCTCCGACAGACGTGAGTCGTCGGGTTCCCGGCAGTGATTCGCGCCGGTCAGCCTGATGAGTTCGTCGCGGACCTGCGGGGTGCGGTCGCAGACGCCTTCCTCGATCGTCAGCACCGCGGCGGCCGTATCTCCCAGGGCGTATCCTGCGCCGTCTCCCGGCTCGTCGAGCGAGATGACGAACACCTCTCGCGTGGGCTCGGGGTCGTTGTCGTCGAGTACGGCGATGTCGATGGTGGCATGGGATGCACCCGCATTGAATCGCAACGTTCCTTCGCTGCCTCCGCCGTGGTCCGCCTCATCGGCGTCGTCGGTGCCGGGATCGTCGTCGCTGCCGATCGTGTAGCCAACCTCGAGTGTCGAATCGGGCCTCGGCCATACCGTGATCGTGAGGGCGAAGTCGGCGTTCTCCGGGGCCGCGCCCGATCCGGTGGCGAACTGTACCTCGGGAAGGGGACGCGACTCGACGACGGTCGCGAAGTTCTGCTTCGCCGACAAGCCGCGCGGGTCGCTTGCCGTGACGGTAACCGATACGGTGCCCAAGGCCAATCCGATGACCGTCAGCGTGCTGCCCGAAAGGTCCGCGGTTGCCACGCCTGCGTCGGATGATGCCACCCGGTAGGTGAGCATGTCGCCGTCCGGGTCCGTGAAGTACGCGGACACGTCGATCCGAACCGTGTCTCGCACGAACAACTCGAGGTCGGCGATCGTTCCCACGGTCCTGGGCGCACGGTTGGGCACCGTCACTGTGAAGCTCTGCCGTGCGGTGAGCCCGCCGGGGTCGCCGGCCATAACGTTGACTGTCACGGCACCCTGGGACATCCCCGTCACCACAACGCCGCTGCCGTACACCGTCACCGTGGCCACGCTGGGGTCGGCGGTCCCGGCCGTGTAGGTCAGCGGGTCCCCATCCGGATCTTCGAAGTACGCGGACACGTCGATCCGGATCGTGTCTCGCACGAACAACTCGAGGTCCGGAATCGTTCCCACAGCTTCCGGCGCGCGGTTGGGCACGGTGACCGTAAAGCTCTGCCGAGCGGTGAGCCCGCCAGGGTCGCCCGCCGTGACGGAGATTGCCACAACGCCTTGGGACACACCCGTCACCACGACGCTGCTACCCGAAACCGTCACCGTGGCCACGCCGGCGTCGGCGGTCCCGGCCGTGTAGGTCAGCACGTCCCCATCCGGGTCTTTGAAGTAACCGGACACGTCGATCCGGATCGTGTCTCGCACGAATAACTCGCGGTCCGGGATCGTTCCCACCGGCTCGGGCGCCCGGTTGGAAACTGTGACCGTGAAACGCTGCTCGGCGGTCTGGCCGTCAGGGTCGCTGGCCGTCACGATGACCGTGGTGTTTCCCTGGGACACTCCGGTCACCAACGCGTTGCTCCCGGAGATAGCAACCGTGGCCACGTTGGCGTCTGCAGTTGTCGCGGCGTAGGTGAGCGCGTCGCCATCGGGGTCGTCGAAGTACTGCGAGACGGGCACGGTGACCGTCTGGCCAACGTGCACGGTCTGGGCGGGGATGGTCCCGGTTGCGGTCGGGGGATTGTTCGGGGGACCGGGATCCGTGGTCCCGCATGCGGTGCCGGTCAGGAGTGTGAGCGCAAGAATCCATCTCGGTTTCGCGTGCCGGTGAGTACTGTGCATTCGATACGACTCCTTTGTTTCGCCGTCCCCTTGCCGTCGGGAGTCTGATTGCAAAGGCACGATCTAGGTGTGGTACGATGACCGGAACGTATGAAGCCAACTGCGCTGTTTCAAGTGCCAATCCCGGATTCCACAAATGCCTGGTAACACCGGCACGCGTCGGCGGCAGGTCCGAAAACACCTCCCCAATCCACACATCCACATTGCCCACTTCGGCTTAGGCGGAGACGCGGCGGCTGAGCACGCGGGAAAAGCAGGACCATGCCGACCCCGGCATCCGAGGTCATTTCCTCGGCGCCCCATCCGCACCCGCACCCCCACCTGTGCCCTCCACTGCGAGGTCGTCACCTCGGGAGCGTAGGGTAGTGCTGCCCTGACCCCGTTCCCCGGTGCTTCCGGGTCCCGCAGGAGTGCACCCATGTAGTATGCCTCAACCGGTCCGACGCCTGGAGGTCATGGTTGGGCCTGCGCACCCGGAATAGTCGACCGCCGGGTTGGAGACCTGCACGATCCCCCAGGATGGGTCCATGAGGTTGAGGATGGTGAGCACGTCGAGCGTCACGTCGGCGGACAGCCCTTGGCCCCCGATCGTCTGCGAGACGCGCAGGTCGAGACGGTTCGACCACAGCTTCGCTCTGCGTTGCTCCTCGGGCGAATAGCCCTGCTATTCCCCTTTCGTCGCGCCATGCCAGCCCGGCGCCTCACCGCTCTCGGTGCTCGGGTGGCTTTTCCGTGAAACTCCGGCCTGTTTCTGCGCGGCGGGGTGGCCAGCCCACCGGGATGGCCATGACCGTTCCACGGACCACTACCCCCCCCCCCCCCCCCGCGCCCCCAGCGGCGCCCGCCACTGCGAGGTCGGCACTTCCGGCGCCAGCGGCCGCGCCCCCCGGAGCTTTCCGGTTTCCCGGTCCCGCGAGAGTCCTCCCGCGTACCAGGCGTACAGCTCCGGGATGGTCGGACTGTTGATATCCCGCCCCGGTACCGCCCTCCTGCGTACATGAAACACCTTTACCACGGGGTTCGCGATATGCACGATCCCCTGCGACGGGTCGATCAGGTTGAGGACGTTGAGCAGGTCCAGCGTGATTTCGCCCGACAGGCCCCGTGTCCTGACGTTCTGCGAGACCCGGAGGTCGACCCGGTTCGACCACGGCGTCTCGCAGGTGTTCCGCGCCATGATCCGGACCACCTGGTCGCGCAGACACTCCTCCTCCTCGACCAGGGCGGTCCACAGGATCCCATTGGCGATGGTGGTCGGCAGACCGCTCAGCCCCTCGGGAATGTAGACCAGGTCGTTGGCCAGCGTCGACGTGCGCCTTCCCGGGAAGCCGTCACCGTTCACATCGGCCGCATACACGTAGGAGTAGGGAACTCCCGACTGTCCGACGTAGAGCACGCTGATCTCGGTGCCCCCCAGGCCCGGCAGGATCCGCGACCGGGCGCTGGCCACCACCTTATGGGGCCGGTCGAACCGGGATCTCTGATTCGGAGGTTCATTCGGATCGAGGTTGACCGGCGTCGTCCCGAAGTTCGAGGTGATGTCGATCGACAGCAGGTCCTGCAGGTCGGACGACCGCGTCAGCGAATACCCGGCCCGCAGTCCGAGCACGTCCCCGAAGTCCTTGCTGAGCTCGACGGTGGCGGCGTAGGAGTAGTTTCCCCGCCGGTTCCCCACCCGCAGTATGGGCCCGAACAGGTCGTTGATCCTGCCACCCTCCCACAGCTGCTCCCCGCGCCCGAGCACCGGGCGCCCCCACACGTGGCGGGTGGCGAACCCGAAACCGCCGGTGAAGCCCTCCTCCGGCTCGCCCTCGCTGGTCTGACTTCTGAGGTTGTCGTTCGAGATGAAGATCTGCCGGAGTGCCCGGTTTTCCATCCAGCTCAGCGACAGCACCACGCCGCCGGGAAGCCGCTGGTCCAGGGCGACCAGCGACCGCAGATCCTGCGGGAAGTGGAAATCGGGGTCGAAGTAGTTGACGATGGGCAGGGACTCTCCGCTTTCGGGGCCTCCCGCGCACTCCGTGGGCGTCGGCCCGGAAGGGTCGAAGGCCGGTGTCTCATCGCCTCTGCAGACGAGCGTCGTGACGGCCTGGCCGTTGTTCTGAAATGCATTGGCCAGCCAGGAGAAGGCCGGCCGGCCGGTGAAGATCCCGGCACCCGCCCGCAGCTGAGTCCCGTCGAAGGGACGCCAGTTGAAACCGCCGCGCACCGAGAACGCGAAGCGGTTGGTGGGGAGGCGCGACACGTCGATCTCGAGTTCGCGCTCCAACTCGGGATTGGGCTCGGGTCGCCCCCCGAACGTCGGGACATCCACCCGCAATCCCGCGCGTAGCGTGAGCCGCTCGTGGGCTTCCCACTCGTCCTGGGCGTACAGGGAGAGTTCCTGCACCGAGAACGCCGGGGCCTCGCCCTGGGTGGTCCGCGGTATCGTGACCTCATAGCGGGTCGGCCGGTTGAGAGCCAGGGCGTGCAGGCTGCCGAACTCATAGCTGCCGAAGGCGCCGGGGACGAACCGCCGGTCGAAGACGAACCAGGTGCCCGACGCGCCGAACACCAGCTGGTGGTTGCCCACGTCCCGGGTGAGGTTGTTCGTGAGCTGGACGATCCGCTGCTTGAGCCCGTTGTCGTGCGCAAAGTAGTCGGCGCCCGCGCGAACGTTGCGCCTGACGCGGAGTCCGTCGACCTCTCCGTCCACCGTGACCTCGACGCTCGGGAAGTCGCTCCGGGCCGTCTCGTTGTCGGTTAGAACCTGGACGTTGGCCGATAACTCGTTCGAGAAGCGGTTGCCGAAGGACGAGACGAGCCGGAACACCGCCGAGTGGTTGCGCGATGCGATCGCGGTCGCGTTGGATGACAACTCGTACGCGTCGCCGGGCAGCCGGTTGGGGTCCGGCTCGTCGTCGGCCGTGGCGAAGCTGTAGCGGAACATGGCGTCATGCCGCTCGCCCATCTCCCAGTCGAAGCGGGCGAACAGGTTGGCGACCCGGTTTTCGAGTCCGAAGGACGAAGCCGTGCCGGGGTCGACCCCGCGATCCGTGAGCAGCTGCCGCATGCGGGACACGGAATCGGGCTCCAGGGCGAGTCGGAAGGCATCGGATTCGCCGACGTGAAAACCGTTCGGAGGTTCGCGGACCCGCTCCCACTCGCCGGCGAGGAAGAAGTGTGCGCGGTCGCGCCGGATCGGCCCACCGGCCGTGAAGCCCGCACGGGCGGTGGAGACGTCCGGGGAGGTGGAGACATCGTCGATGAGCAGCTCCCCGACCAGCCCTCCCCCGCGGTAGTAGCCGAAGGCGGACATCTCGAACTCGTTGGTTCCCGACTTGGTCACGGCGTTGAGGGCGCCGCCGGTGAAGCCGGACTGGCGGATGTCGAATGGCGCGACCTCGAGCTGAAACTGCTCGACGGCGTCGAGGGGAATCACGCGGCCGCCGGCGCGTCCCCCCGCGATGTTGTTCGTCGAAAGTCCGAAGACATCCTGGTTGACCGCGCCGTCCACGTTGAGGGTGTTGAAGCGGTAGTTCGCGCCGGCCACCGACACCCCTTCCTCCGAAACGCGCGAGAGGGGAGAGAGCGCGGCGAAGTCGATGAAGTTGCGGGACAGCGTCGGAAGTTCGCTCAGGGTCTCGGCGGTGACCAGGGTGGCGATGCCGATCCTGCCCGGGTTGAAGACCAGGTCCGGTTCCGCCTCGGCCACCAGTTCCTCGAGATCGATGGCCTCCGACACGACGGTGATGTCGACATCGACGAACCGCCCCAGGAGCAGCTCCACGTCCCCCTGCCGGAAGTCCCGGAATCCGATGCGGGTGACGGTGATCACGTAGGGGCCGCCGGGGCGCTGGCCGCGCACCGTGTAGCGGCCGTCGGCCAGGCTCAGCGTGGTGCTGGCGGCTCCCGTCCCGGGATGGGTCAGCGTGACCTCCGCCCCCTCGACCGGGACGCCCCGGGTGTCGACGATGCGGCCCCGGAGACCTGCGGTGGAGGCGCTCTGGGCGGCGAGGGCGGTGGTGCCGCTCGAGCCGAGCGTGATCAGGAGAGCGGCGATTGCACCGCGGATACCGTCGTGGCGGGACATGGCATGTTTCCTCTCGGAGGGTTGGTGGGCCGGTGGTTGGCGGAGGGAGAGCGGCTGCTTTCCCCGCGGCGCGAGGCCGATACTAACAACGGTACGCTACGGGCGCCAAGTCCATTACCGGATACCCGGCGCGTGCGTCGCGCCGAACCCGGCGGGCCCTATCTTGTGCCAACGGTATTCGCCCCGATGTTCCTTCCATCGTTGACTCAGTCAGAAAGGTCCTGAAATGCCCACCCGATCCGATGCCGTCGCCCTCCTCGAGGAATGGGTCGAAAGCGAAGCGCTGCGAAAGCACATGTACGGCGTGGAGGCTGCGGTACGCCACTACGCCCGCCTCATGGGCCAGAACGAAGAGCTGTGGGGCCTGGCCGGGCTGCTGCACGACCTCGACTGGGAGAAGCACGAGGATGAGCACCCACATGTCGGCGTCGCCCGGCTGCGTGAACTCGGCTATCCGGAGGAAGTCGTCCACGCCGTTCTGACTCACGGCTACCCCGATCGCACCGATGCGTCCCCCGAGACGCCGCTGGAACGCGTCCTCTACGCCTGCGACGAACTCAGCGGCCTGATCTACGCCTGCTGCCTGGTCCGCCCCAACGGCATCGACGACCTGAAGCCGAAATCGGTGGCGAAGAAGCTGAAGGACAAGGCCTTCGCGCGGGGCGTGCACCGGGACGCGGTCCAGCGCGGCATCGACCTGATCGGGCTCCCGCGCGCCGAGCACATCCAGAACGTGATCGACGGGCTAAGGACGGTGGGGGATGTGCTGGAGGTGCGAGGGGTGGATCAGGCCGCGCGGCGGGGGGGCTGAGCGCTATCCGCCGGTTCGCTCCAACGACCACATCTGCACGTACTCCACACCAAGGTCGTCGGTAGCTCGGCCCAGGATGTAATCCTCGCCGATTTCGTAGATCCGCAGCTCGGCGGGCGTCTCGACCGAGCCGAGCACGCGTCCCTCGGAATCGAATACGGTCCACAGCGGGTTCGTGCGTTCCTCACCGGGAAGGTCGTATTCCTGGACCCAGAGATTCCCGAAAACATCTGCCAGGATCTGGTCAAAGGCGGGAAAAGTCTCCGGCATGGGAACTTCGGCCAGCTGACCGCTCAACGACCGCCGCCTTTCTGCCCGTTCCTCGGGCGGTCGGGCTTCCACCTGCCGCTCGATATAGGCGTGCAGGTGGGCCGGCGTCGGCACAACCAGGACGTGGTCGCGCCGGACCATGATATCGAGCGCTCCGGTCGCTCCAAAGGCCCTGATCTCATAGCCGTCGTTGGGGGCGACCACGAATCGACCGGCCCACACGGCGGTACGGGCCGAGCGAAAGAACGGGAGCGTCAGCATCGTCATCATGTTGCCGGACGTCGAGAGATAGCTCTCGGAACCGGGACTGGCTCCCAGTGACGCTGTGAGCACGCCCTCGGTTTCCGCCACTTCATACAGGCGTTCTCCGCGACGCAGGCCATCTCCGATCGTGCCCCCGCCGGGGCTCGATCGGGACACGAGGATGGTGCCGTCGGCTGAAACCTCTTCGGGCGTGTCACGTCCGTCGACGGGGTCACCGGGGATCATCGTCCGGCCGAAGTTTCCGTCCAGGTCGAAGACGGAGAGACGCTCCCGTTGTGAATACCATGCGATCAGTGAGTCGCCCCGCCAGTCCGCCACCGCGACCAGGCTGTTG
>CAZTOF010000153.1:0-3995 GCA_964615515.1 uncultured Gemmatimonadaceae bacterium | reverse complement strand
GCCCCTGACGCCCCGCTGACGCCACGTCCCTTGCCGGGCCAGACGGCGCAGCTTCTGCTTCTGTTCGTCGGTGAAGATCTCGTCGTACTTGCCGCGTAGTTCCCGCCGGCTTGCCCCGGCCTTCTCCCGCACGGCGGCGAGGGCCTCGCGGACGGCGCCGGGTTCGCTGAGGCCCGCGCGCACCTCCGAGGCGAGGCGCATCATCCTGGCGGAGTGCTCGGCCCGCTGGTCCACCATGCCGGCCCGGATGGTCTCCAGCTGCTCTCGCTGCGCCGGCGTGAGTTCCAGCCGGTCGCCGTGGCGCAGGGCCCGCTCGACCACGGTCAGGGCGCCGGGGGTTGCGGCGCGCGGCGCGGAGCCCCGGCGCTGCGCCGACAGGTCCGACACGGCCAGGGCCAGGGCGGCCAGGAGTCCAAGGGTGGCGGCGGTGGTTCTCGCGGGCGGCTTCGATATCGTGAATAGTGCGGTGATCATTGTTTTTCTCCTGTTCCCGTGGGTTTCGGTATGCATCGTCGGGCAACCGGGTTTAGCTTTATTCCCCGTCCCGTTAGGGGGACAGGCAGGGACCCCGGCTGGTTAGGAAAGCAAGGATGTTCTTCAGGCAGATCGTAGACGAGAAGCTGGCCCAGTACGCATACCTCGTCGGGTGCCAGCGCACCCGGCAGGCGCTGTTGATCGATCCGCAGCGCGACATCGACCGCTACGTGGCGCTCGCGCGCCGCGAGGGGCTGCGGATCACCGCGGTCACCGAGACCCACATTCACGCCGACTTCCTCTCGGGGTGCCTCGAGTTCGTGGAGCGCTACGGCTGCCGGGCCTACCTCTCCGCGGAAGGGGGACCCGCGTGGCAGTACGAGTGGGCCGGCGGCCGCGATTCCGTCACCCTGCTCAACAACGGCGACCGGTTCGAGGTGGGGGGGATCGACTTCCAGGCCGTGCACACGCCGGGGCACACCCCCGAACACATGAGTTTCCTGGTCACGGACCGGGGCGCGGGGGCCGGCGAGCCCATGGGCATGGTCTCGGGCGACTTCGTCTTCGTCGGCGACCTCGGGCGCCCGGACCTCCTTGAGTCGGCGGCGGGCCAGGAAGGGCAGATGGAGCCCTCGGCGCGTCGTCTCTACGCGTCCGCCCGCGGGGTCTTCGAGCTTCCCGACTACCTGCGCATCTGGCCCGGCCATGGCGCGGGGAGCGCGTGCGGCAAGGCACTCGGCGCCGTCCCGGACACCACCGCCGGTTACGAGAAGCGCTTCAGCCCCGCGCTGGCGGCGGTGCGGAGCGGCGAGGACGCCTTTGTCGCGTACATCCTCGACGGCCAGCCCGAGCCGCCCCTCTACTTCGGCCGCATGAAGGAGCAGAACCGCGTGGGCCCCACCGTGCTCGGGCCGCTTCCCCGGCCCCGCAGGCTCACCGGCGCGGAGCTGCTGGCACACTCGGCGGCCGACGGGGCGGTGGTGGTCGACACGCGCGCCGACCGTCTCGGGTACTACGAGGGCCACATCGCGGGTTCGATCTACGCCCCGCTGAACAAGTCGTTCCCGACGGTGACCGGCTGCTACGTGGACCCGGCGTCGCGTATCGCGCTCGTCTGCCGCGAAGCCGAGGTGGAGGAGGCGGTTCGCGACCTGGTGCGCATCGGACTCGACCGGGTGACCGGGTGGACGCCTCCGGAGGCACTGGCGGAATTCGAGGCCGCGGACGGAAAGCTGGCAACCATGGAGGTCATCGACTTCGACGAGGTGGGGCGGCGCGTTCCGGATCCCGGAGTCCAGGTGCTCGACGTGCGCCGGGCCAGCGAGTTCGCCGAAGCACGGATCGACGGCGCGGCCAACATCGCGCACACCCGGCTGGCCGGGAGGCTCGGCGAACTGCCGCGCGACCGGCAGCTCCTGGTGCACTGCCTGAGCGGGGCGCGGGCGTCGGCGGCGGCCTCCCTCCTGGAGCGGGAGGGATTCGAGGTTGCCGCAGTCAACGACATCTTCACCCGGGCGTACCGTCACGCGGGATAGAGCGGAGCTCCTGAGAAGCAGAATGTACACTTTACCTTACTTTATGTAATGTTATATTTCCATCGCTCCTGGACCGTCCTCGCCGCCACCTGCCTCCTTCCCTTCGTGGCTTCCGCCCAGGACCGGGACGGCGAAGCCGGCCGGCGCCTCGCGCTGGAGCGAATGGTCGCCGACATCGAGGCCGACTACCCGGATGTCGCCACGATTTCGGCCGCGGAGCTCAAGGAGTCCCTTTCGTCAGGCGATTTCGTCCTCGTGGACGTGCGGACGAGGAAGGAGCGCGAGGTGTCCACCCTCCCTGGCGCCATCAGCGCCGATGACTTCCGGAAGCGGCTGGAGGAGCTGGCGGTCGCCGGAAAGACGGTCGTGGCCTACTGCACCATCGGTGCCCGCAGTTCAGCCTACGCCCGCAAGATGGGGAAGCGCGGGGTGGAGGTGTTGAACCTGGAGGGCAGCGTCCTGGCCTGGACGCACGCCGGGGGTGAATTCACGACCGGTTCCGGGACCACCAGGCGGGTTCACGTCTACGGACGGCGATGGAACCTGGCGGCGGACGGCTACGAGACGATCTGGTAGAACCAGGAACCCCCCGAGCGCTGGAAGAATTCCATGATCCTCGCGCCACGGGAGAAGCTGGACCGCGTCTTCAAGGTGGCGCTGGTGGTGAGCTTCCAGAAGTCCGTGGAAGCATCGCCGGTCGAATGCCGTGGGGGTTTTGTCCACGGCCTCCTGGTCCGGTCTACTGGCGTCCGGTGCCCCGCGCGCCGCTCGGCGCCCTCCGTGGCGGTTCGGACCGCAGCCCGAAGTCGCGTCCCTCCACGTAGGGTTCACCGAAGCGCAGCACGGTCGTAACGGTCGTCTCTCCCGGCTGGATCACGAGGACGTAGAGCCGGTCGTATTCGAGTTCGTCGATCGGACCCAGGGGGTCGCCGCCCAGAGCCGCTACGAGCTGTGGCGTGGTGTTGCTGTGCCCGGCGACGAGGTGGCGGCCGGGGGCTGCCCTGATCTCCGTGGCGAGCGTCTCCAGTTCTCGCGGATCGTAGATGGCCATCTCAAGCGCCGCCCGCTCCGCGAAGGGACGGGCCGTGTCACGAGTGCGCTTCCAGTCCGTGGTGTGAACATGGGTCAGGTCGACATCCGCGAGGAGCGCCTTCAGGGTTTGTACGCGGATTCGCCCGGCGATCGCGAGGGGCGGGTCGTTGGTCCCGTCGTCGGACTTTTCCGCATGCCGGACCAGGTAGACGACAACCGCTTCCTGCGCACCGGGCCCCGGATCCGAGGGCGTTTGGGAAAACGGGGCTGAAGTCCCGTTGGGGGTGGTTGGGAAGAATCCGGAGACACCGAGAGCCGCAGGCCAGAGCAGGGCCAATCGGGCCGTGATGAACCGGATTCGAGTTGATCCCATCCGCAGGTCCATGCTGGTTGGGGGTCCGGACTCGGAAAGGACATCCATCCAAATGTGACATGCTATCTGAAGCAGGTCAATACGTGTTATCTCAAGAATGGGCGGCTGGTTGCACACCTCCCTATCCGGGTCCGGTCCAGCCCGTGTCCGGCAGGCAGGTCGCACCGTCAACGGCACGGGGTCTGGTCAGGAGCCCCTGATCGGCGCCATCATCAATGGTGCCGGGAGGACGGGCCGAGGGATCGCCGCCGGGAGTCCGCCGGGCTCGCCGGACGGAGGAAAGTCCGAGCTCCGCAAGGCAGGGTGCCGGGTAACGCCCGGGCGCCGCGAGGCGACGGAAAGTGCAGCAGAGAGCAGACCGCCGATGGCCCCACGGGGCACAGGCAAGGGTGAAAGGGTGCGGTAAGAGCGCACCGGGCCGCTGGCAACAGGGGCCGCATGGCAAACCCCACCCGGAGCAAGGCCAAATAGGGGACGAGGGGCCGCCTGCCCCGTCCGAGTCCCGGGTAGGCCGCTCGAGGTCCGGAGCGATCCGGATCCCAGATAAATGATCCCGGCGCGTCCCCACGGGGAAGGGATAC
>CAZTOF010000152.1:0-1554 GCA_964615515.1 uncultured Gemmatimonadaceae bacterium | reverse complement strand
GAACAGCCGGCCTGAATTCATCGTTTTCATGATTCGCATCCTCTCCGGTTAGAAGTCGACCTGAACCGACAGCAGGAAGCTGCGGATCGGCGGCAGGTTGTAGTACTCCTGCCGGAAGAGAACTTCGGCGGACCCGTCCTCGAAGGCCTCGGGGTCGACGCCCTCGAAATCGGTGCGGGTGAACAGGTTCCGTCCTTGCAGACGAATCGTGGCCGAACGGAACTGACCCGGCAGGAAATCCTCCGGGACCCGGAAGCTGAGCGACGCCGAGCGGATCTTGAAGAAGTCGGCCGGCTGGGTCCACATGCCGTAGCGCGTGACAGAGCGGTCGCAGAGGGCCCGCTGGCCAGCCGTCAACTGGTCGGTCCGCCCTTCGGCGATGGCCGTCACCGTATCGCGGCACAGGGGCCACACGCGCCGCCGGGTATTCTGGTAGGCGGTTCCCGAGGAGAGCCAGTGTCCACCCATGCCCTCGCCCACAACGTCGAGGGTCAGGCGCTGCGAAAGCGTCATGGTGGTGCTGATTCCGTACGTGTACTTCGGCGTGGTCGTCCCCAGGCACTGATCCCCGTAACGGGGGGCCGCGCCCACTTCGTCCGGGTTCTGGACTCGATCCTCACAGAAGGCCGGAAGCGGGAAGTGCACGAGGTCTCCGACGGTGCAGCCATGGCCAATGTAGCCGTTGCCGTCGAAGGACACGCCGTTGGACAACTCGGACGTACACGTCACGGGTGCCCTCACGTAGTTGCGCCAGCCGACGTTGATGCTCTCCAGGCCTCCCAGGTCGATCACCTTGGACTCGCTGGTGGAAAGGCGCAGGCCGATATCCCAGCCGAGCTGTGTGGAGGAGAGCACGTTCAGGTTCACAAACGCTTCATGACCGGCGTTGCTCACCTCGCCCACATTCTCGAACTGACTGCCCACGAAGCCGGCCGAGGGAAGCTGCGTGACCGCGATCAGTGCATCGAAGGTGTTCTGGTTGAAGTACTGGTATTCGAAGCCGATCCTGCCATTCAGCGTCGTGCCCTCGAATCCGAGTTCCCACTCCCTGGTCCTCTCCGGCCCAAGAAATGGATTGCCCAGGTTGTCGGGCGTGACGCCGGGCTGCCCGTTGTTGCCTGCGACCGACCTCCAGGTCCGCGCGGCGGCGAACACACTGGGTGCCTTGCCCGACTCCCCGAAGGCGCCGCGCAACTTCAGGGTGCCAAGGCCCTGCGGGAAGAAGCTCTCGTCGGGGATGACGTAGGAGAAGGAACCCTTCGGGTAGGTCTCCAGCCCGAAGTCCTTGCCGAAAGTGGAGTGCCCGTCCACCCGCACGCCACCGGTGAGAAACAGACGGTCGCCGATTCCGATGACCTCCTGCAGGAAGAAGCCTCCACTCGTAATGGTGCTGTTGACCTCGAAGGCCTCGGTGATCGCACCGGACTGGAGGATCTTGTCGCCCGGTCCGGCGAAATCGTCGCCGAAGCCGTTGGTGCCGGTGATGAAGTCGTTGTAAAGCTGACCACCGACGGATGTGGACGACGAGAGGCCGAAGATGTTCCGGTCCATGGT
>CAZTOF010000151.1:0-3550 GCA_964615515.1 uncultured Gemmatimonadaceae bacterium | reverse complement strand
GCCCCACCCGCCCCAGATCCTGCCCTTGGTCACATAGCTGTCGAAAAGGTAGTAGGATCCGGCCAGCAGCAGGATCGGAATGGCCACGGTCACCCACGGCCAGTTGAGGGTGCGGCCCACCAGACCGCGGTAGAAGCGCTGGTAGAGGGGTGGGCGGCGGTCGGTGGCGCCGGCGTTCGGATCGCGCTCGGGCAGGAGCTTGCCCACCAGCGCGGGAATGAAGGTGAAGGCCACGACGACCGACCCCAGCACGCTGAGCACGATGATGACCGCGAGCGGCAGGTAGTAGATCCGCTGTTCGCCGGTCAGGTAGAGGAAGGGCGCGTACACGATCAGCGTCGTGGCGGTGGCCGCCATGATCGGGAGCACGACGTGGGTCGCCCCGTCCACGATCGCCTCGCGGCGCGAATGTCCCTGTTGCCATCGCCGGTAGATGTTCTCCAGCACCACGATGGAGTTGTCCACGTAGAGACCGAACCCGGCCGCCAGCCCCATCAGCGTGAGCTGGTTCATGGTGTAGCCGGCGAAGTAGATGACGTTGATGGCGATGAGGACCGAGAACGCGATCGTGGCGAAGATCACGAGCGACGTCCGGACCGATCCCAGGAAGAGGACGAGCACGCCGAAGATCACGATCACCGAGATGGCCGCGCGGCTGCGCTGGTCGGACATCTGACGACGAATCTGCCTGCTCTCGTCCCGGTCGAGGATGAAGCGCGTGTTGGGCGGATTGCTCCGCGCGACCTCCGCGATGCGCTCCTTGACGCGGTCGGCGACCTGCACCGAGTTGGTGCCGATCTCCTTGTAGACGTACATGCTCACGGCGGGCTGGCCGTTGATCCGGTAGTGGCTCCGGATCTCCTCGAAGGTGTGGCGCACGGTGGCGATGTCGGAGATGCGCACGATGCGCCCGCCGTCCGACTTGATGATGGCGTCGCGGATGTCCTGGGCGGTGGCGGGGCGGTTGCGGATGGTCACCGTCCACTGGCGCTCGCCCTCGCGAATCGCGCCGGCCTCGCGCACCAGGTCCAGCGAACCCAGCTTGGAGCTCACGTCCCCGGACGACACGCCCATCGCCGCCATCAGCGACTTGTCCAGCTCCACCTCGAGGAGCCGGTCCCGGCCCCCGTACACGAACACGCGCCCGACCCCTTCGACCTGGCTCAGGTCGGGAACCACGTTGTCGGTCAGGTGTTCGCGGAGCGACTCGTGGGTCCTGCGCCCGGTGAAGGTGTATTCGAGAACCGCCCTGCGCTGCGCATCCGAGAATTCCTCCGGGACGTAGGGACTCACCGTGACCCGGCCCACGCCGGGGGGAAGCACCCTCTCCTCCAGGTTGTAGAGCCGCTCCGACAGGTCCAGGCGGGCGAATTCCATGTCGGTGTCGCGGGCGAAATGGACCTCGATGTTCGCGCTGTTCTCGCTGGACCTCGAAGTGACCTTTTCGACCCCTTCGACGAGCTGGATCTGGGCCTCCAGCGGCGAGGTGAGAAAGGCCTCCACCGTTTCGGGAGACGCGCCGGCCCATGAGCCGCTGACGGTGAGCCGGGGCAGCTGGGCGTCCGGCATGAGTTCGATCGGGATGTTCTGCCAGGCCCTGATTCCCAGGAACGCGAGGGCGAAGTAGGCCATCGCCACCGCGACCGGGCGGCCGACGCTCAGCCTGATCATGAAGACGCTCCTTCCGCTACCGCGACGCCGGTTGCCGCCGGCACCCGGCCCACGCGTCGTCGCCACGCCCGCCGCACATCCTCCACAAGGGAATAGACCACCGGCACCACGATCAGCGTAAGGGCGGTGGCCACCAGGAGGCCGCCGATCACCGAAATCGCCATCGGCGCCCTCAGGTCCGCCCCCCGTCCGATCCCCAGCGCCATGGGCAGCAGCCCCAGCACGGTGGTGACGGTCGTCATGACGATCGGCCTGAGACGCACTTCACCCGCCTCCAGGATCGCCGCGCGCAACCCCTTGCCGCGCGCCCGCGCCTGATTGATGAAGTCCACCTTGACGATCGAGTCGTTGACGACAATGCCGACCAGGATCACGATCCCGATGAGGCTCATCGTGTTGAGTCCCTGTCCCGTCAGGGCCAGCGCCAGGACCGCGCCCACCAGCGCCAGCGGCACCGCCATGAGGATGGTGAAGGGGTGCACGAAGGATTCGAACTGGGCCGCCAGGATCATGTAGACCAGGAGCAGGGCCAGCCCGAAGGCGAAGGCCAGGTCCCGGAACGACCGCTGCATCTCCTCGTTCTCGCCGCCCACGTCCCAGCGGACGTCGGGCGGAATGGTCATCTCGCGCATCGTGCCCTGGATGGCCGCGATGGCATCCCCCAGCCCCCCCGAGGCCACGTCGGCATAGACCGTCACCACGCGCCCCTGGTCTTCGCGCCGGATCTCGGCCGGCCCCACCGTCTCCCGCACGGTCACCAGCTCCCGCAGCGGGATGCCGCTCACGGTGAGCCGGTCCAGCGTCGCGGCGTCGTAGCGCTTCTCGTCCGGGAGCCGGACCATGACCGCGATCTTGCGGTCGAAGTCGACGAATTCGGTGGCCAGCTCGCCCCGCATGGCGGTCTCGATCGTCCCGGCCACCACCCGCGGATCGATGTCGTACCTGGCGCAGGCGTCCCGGTCGACCGAGACCTGGAACTGCGGCTGTCCCCTCTCGGTGCCGACGCGCACGTTGCGGACCTGTGCCAGGCCGGAGAGCCGGTCCCGGACCGACTCGGCGAAGGGGAAGGTCCGGTCCAGGTCCTCGCCCCGCACGCGCACCGCGATGTCCGCCTCGCTGCCCCCGAGGATCTGGCCCAGCGCGGTGGCCTGGCCGGTTTCGAAGGAAAGGGCGCCCGCGGGGAACGAGCCCTCCATGTGGCGAACCCGGCGCACCACGTCCTCGGTGGCCGCGCCGTCCTCCAGCCGGACCTGGATGGCGGCGGTGTTCAGCCCCGCCGCGTGGCCCTCGTCACCCTTGGCCTGAACGTCCCGGCCGATGTGGGTGAAGATGGCCGCCACGCCGGGATCTTCCAGGAGGCCGCGTTCGAGCACCTCGACCTCGTCGGCGGTGACCTGCAGCCGGGTGCCCTCGGAGAGCTCAACCCGCACGTCGAAAGCGCCCTGGTCCACATCCGGGAGCAGGTCCCGGTCCAGCGCCGTGGCCAGGAGCACGCACCCGCCCAGGGCCCCGCCGGCGACGGCGAGGACCGTCCCCCGCCTGTCCAGGGAACGGGCGAGCACGCCGTGGTACCACACGGCGAAGGCGTTGAAGACGCGGTCGAAGACGTTGAAGAAGGGCCTGAAGATCGTCGACAGGAGGCGGCCGCCGAGTTCGAGCCAGAAGCGGACGAGATCGACCAGCAGCAAGCAGAGCCCCTTGAGGAGCCGGAAGGGCAGGCGCAGGAGCCAGAGCAACCCCCTGCCCGCGCGGACGAAGATGTTGCGGGGAGGCGGGGGTGGGAGCGGCGCGGACGGCGGTGCAACGGGCCCCCGGCCCCCTTTTCCGCCGAAGTGGGCCGCCATCGACGGCAGTAGGGTGATGGCGACCAGGAGGCTCG
>CAZTOF010000150.1:0-2474 GCA_964615515.1 uncultured Gemmatimonadaceae bacterium | reverse complement strand
CGTCGAGATCGGGCGACCGGGCGGTCGGCCGATCTCGACGTCTCCGCCCGATAGCTTTGAGACAGCCCGCGGTTCCCCCATCGCTCGTCCTTCGTCGCGCCTTGCCAGCCCGGCGCCTCGCCGCTCTCGGTGCTCGGGCGGCTCTGTCCACGGACTGCTGGCAGCCCGTGGACAAAATCCCCCCGGCATTCGAACGGCGATGCATCCGGGCTGGATCGCTACGCTCTGCGTTGCTCCTCGGGCGAATAGCGCTGCTATTCCCCCTTCGTCGCGCCTTGCCAGCCCGGCGCCTCACCGCTCTCGGTGCTCGGGCGGCTCTATCCACGGACTGCCGGAGCCGAGCCTTCCGGGTGCACCCACCACCCGGCTCTCCCATTCCGGCATTCCGAAGGTGCCGGACCCCACCACGGGCCCCTCGTTTCACTCGGTGTTCTGGCCGACTCTCGGCGCCACCGTCGTGTCGTATCCGATCGCTTTCATCGGCATAGCCTGCGCCACAATCGACATGAAGGACGGAACATGCCCCGGAGACACGCCGGTGCTGAACGTTGCGCGAGCGGCCACCCTGCTCCTGTTGCCTGCGACGGCGGCCAAGTTGAAGGGGGCGTCCTTCAAGAAGGCCCTGCTGGGCTCGTTGACGGGGTTAGCCGGCGGCGCCGGACTGGGCGCCATGGGGATGGTGGTCCTCACCCCCGTGGTTCACGCCACCGTCACGACCGTTCTCGGCAGGCGGTAGGCAGGGGCCACCGGCTGCGGGCCATCGCCGACGGCACACTCCCGGGCCTGTGACCGCTCTGGCATGATGGATTCGCTCCTCGCCGCCAAGCCCGCCCTGGCCGCCGTGGCCCTGGGCCTCATGTGGCTGCTGGAGGGTCTGATCCCGATGTTCGAGGGACGCCGGGAACGGGTCCGCCACGACGCCCCCAACGTGTTGCTGGGCGTGGCGAACGCGGTCGTCGTCGCCTTCGTCTTCGCCGGAGCGACCCTGGTCGCAACCGAATGGGCCCGCGCGAACTCCTTCGGCCTCCTGCACTGGCTGGGCATCGACGGCGTGTGGGCCTTCGCACTCGGGTTCGTCCTTTTCGACATGTGGCAGTACCTCTGGCACCGGCTCAACCACCACGTCCCGTTGCTGTGGCGTTTTCACGCCGTGCACCATGCGGACCGCGAACTGAGCGCGAGTTCCGGACTGCGCTTCCACACCGGCGAGATCATCCTGTCCTCGTGCGCGCGCCTGGCCGTGCTGCCCCTGCTGGGAATGACGGTCGCGCAAGTGCTGCTCTACGAGGCCGTACTGCTTCCCGTCATCCTGTTTCACCACGGCAACGTGGGCGTTCCGGCCCGGGCCGACCGCTGGCTGCGCTGGCTGATCGTCACACCATGGATGCACTGGGTGCACCACTCGGACTACCAGCCCGAGACCGACTCCAACTTCTCCAGCGTGTTCTCGTTCTGGGACCGGATCTTCGGCAGCTTCCGGCTCGTCGCCGACCCGCGGGCGTTGACGCTGGGACTGGAGGAGACGGAGCGCCACGACTGGGCCACCCTGCCCGGGATGCTGGCGATGCCGTTCCGGCGGAAGCGGGCGAGGCGAAGGGACCGCGCGGAGGGCGACGCGTCGAGGCGGCCGGTAAGCTGAATGGCGGGCCCCCGTCCATCCCCATCGCCGGCCGCACGGTCCTCCCATGCGGGCCGCGCGACCACCCTCACCGCACCTGACCCGCGCCGGGCCGTGCGCGCCTTCGCCCCCGCGTCGGTCTCGAACCTGGGTTGCGGCTTCGATGTCTTCGGCCTCGCGCTGGAGCGTCCGGGGGACGAGGTCGTGGTGCGGGCCGCCGAAGGGAGCGGAATCGTCTCGCTGACGGTAACGGGCGGCAGTGGGCGTGTGCCGCGCGATCCCGCTCGCAACTCCGCCGCGCTCGCCGTCCGGGGCGTACTGGACCGGCTCGGGTCGGACGACGGCGTCGCGGTCGAGCTGCGCAAGGGAGTTCCGCTCGCGTCGGGGCTGGGAGGCAGCGCGGCCAGTGCGGTCGCCGGGGCGGTGGCGGCGGATGCGCTGCTGGGCGGCGGACTCGACCGGACCGCCCTGCTCGAATGCGCCCTCGCGGGCGAGCGGAAGGGATCGGGCGCGAACCACGCCGACAACGTGGCGCCGTCGCTGGCGGGGGGTCTCGTGCTGGTGCTGCCGGGCCGGCCGCCGCGACTGGTGGAGCTTCCCACGCCCGCGGGGCTGACCGTGGCCGTCACGCACCCGGCGATGGAAGTCGAGACGCGGCGCGCGCGAATCATCCTGGGCGACACGATCCCGCTCGCGGCGGGGATCCGGCAGTGGGGAAACACGGCGGGACTGGTGGCGGGGCTCTTTCGGGAGGACTGGGAGCTGATCGCGCGCTGCCTGTCCGACGCGGTGGCCGAACCGCTGAGGGCGGAGCTGGTGCCGGGGTTCGGGGTGGTGAAGGAGGCCGCGCTGGGGG
>CAZTOF010000149.1:0-1586 GCA_964615515.1 uncultured Gemmatimonadaceae bacterium | reverse complement strand
TCGTTGTCCACGTACAGCCCCGCGCCCACGATCGGGGAGTCCCCGACCCGCCCCGGGATCTTCCAGGCCAGCCCCGACGTGGTGGTCACCCCGGAGAGGTCGCCGTCCCGGTCGACCACGTTGCAGTTGATCGTCCCCTGGGGGCGCACGCCGTCGTGGGAGTCCAGCATCTCCATGCCCTGGTCCGCCTCGTTCCGGAAGGGAGGAGCCTCCTGGCCCGATTCCTCCGGCGTAAGGTAGTCGTCGGTGTCGCTCATCCTCGCGCGCCACTCGATCCACCGGCGCCGGGTCCCGTCGGTGAGCAGGTTCTCCACGTCGTGCCCCATCGAGACGGCGAAGCGCTGGGCACCCCTGCCCACCAGGAGCACATGGTCGGTGTAGCGCATCACGTCGACGGCGACCCGGGACGGCGTCTTGATCCCCTCGAGACAGGCGACCGCCCCCGCACCCCGGCTCGGCCCGTGCATCACCGAGGAGTCGAGCTGGACTACGCCGTCCAGGTTCGGCAGCCCGCCGAAGCCGACGGAGGTGTCGTCAGGGTCGCGCTCCACGATGTTCACACCCTCCACGGCCGCATCCAGAGTGTCACCGCCCCCGCTCACCCGGCGAAAGGCGGTATCCACGGCCTCCACCCCGTTGCCGCTGGCGATGGCGACGGGAGCCACCCGGCTACGCAACACCGCCGGAGCACCTCGCAGCGGCCGCGCCGAGCCCAGCCCGACGGCGGCGCCCACACCGACGCCGGCCGAAGTCCTGAGAAAGTCACGACGGTTGGTCATGGAATCGCCTCTCCGCAGTCCGTTCAGGCCTCCCTGGGCGCTCCAAGGAGGGCTTCACCGCCTTCTTTCTCCACCATGGGCCGCTCAGCGGGGGGTTCCCGCTTGAGCCGCGAAATGACGGGCTTGCAGAACTGCATTCCCACCGCCTTGAGTTGCGTCAGCTCCTTCACCCCCAGGTCCGGATAGCGCTCCGCCAGGTATTCGATCGTCTCCGTCATCCACGAGTCCTGGTCGTCCTCGTGCGCCTCCAGTACTCCGCAACGGTGAATGTGACTGAACAATTCATCGCGCGCCCGGTCCATCGGCTCTTGCTTCGCCACTACTCCTCCTCGTAATTGGTCGACTCGGCGGGCGGCGCTTCCGCGCGCCCTTCCGCGCGACACCAGGCCGCGCGGACGAAGCCCATAAAGTACGGGAAGACGCGGCAATGGCAAGAAAGGACCGAAACGGGGGCGGCCCGGGCAGCACGCGAAGCGGCCCGGCGCGAGTGTGCCGCCCGTCGCATGCAGGGGAGATTTCCTCCGCGGACCTCCGCGGGTGCAGCGACCCGTGAGGATACTCACTTCCGCGGTTTGCGATCACGCCGCGCGCACACCCGATGGGAAACTGGACCTCCACGGTGTCTTCCACGACCTGTACGCTCCCGGTTTCCCCGCCCGCCAGGACCGTATGACCCTTGTCCTTACGCTGGAATGGGATCGGCGCGACCAAGGACGCCACACCTTCCGGGTCGATGTCCGCGACCCTGAAGGCCGACCCACACTCACCGTGGAAGGGGAGTCAGAAGTGACACCCACACCCCCAGGC
>CAZTOF010000148.1:0-12345 GCA_964615515.1 uncultured Gemmatimonadaceae bacterium | reverse complement strand
CTGCCGGGGCTGGGTGAGCGGGACCGGGGCTCGGTGGACTCGCTGCTGCTCATGCTGGCATCGGTGACGGTGCTGCAGGGGAGGCTGTACGCATGAGCATAAGCCGCTTATGATAAGAGCATGGACAATGCGATTCGGAGCTACCTGGCCGAAATCGGTCGGCGGGGAGGCAGGAAGAGCCGCCGCAAGCTCGACCCCGAGACCGCCAGGGCCATGGTGCGGGTCCGCGAGGCCCGCCGGGCGTTTCGCAAGTTCCACGCAACGTGTTTCTGGTCCTACCGCAAGGATCTGACAATCGGCCCGGCCGACGTGGGCTGGGTGGCGGAGACGCTCAGGAAGAACGGAGACATGAGGGCCTGGAAGGCGGCGGCGCGACTGTGCCCCTGACCGATCTTCAGCGGGAGCTGTTGGCCTTGCTGGCCGGTTCGAGGGTTTCGGAGCGCTATCTGGCGGGCGGAACAGCGCTCCACCTCTCTCCGGCATCCCGCCGCTTCAGCGAGGACCTCGACTTCTTTCACGACTCCATCGAAGGCGTCGCGGAGTCGTTCGCGCGCGACCGCACCGCGCTGGAGGCGGCAGGTTACCGTGTCGAGGTCCGCCTCAGCCAGCCGGGGCATGTTCGGGCAATCGTGGAAGCCGGTGACCGGGAAGTGACGCGCATCGACTGGGCTCACGACTCGGCATGGCGCTTCATGCCCCTGGTGCGGCTGGACGACGGTGGCCTCGTGCTGCACGAGATCGACCTGGCGATCAACAAGGTGCTGACCCTCGCGGGCCGGGACGAGCCACGCGACTTCGTCGACATCCTTCACGTGCACGAGCACGTCCTGCCCCTGGGCGCGATGATCTGGGCGGCCGTCGCGAAGGACCCGGGGTTCACTCCGGCGTCGCTCCTCGAGCAGTTGAAGCGCCGCGGCCGTCACCGGCCCGAGGACATCGCCCGGCTGGCCCTCGCCGCGCCCTTGGATCTCGCCGAAGCGAAGACAGCCTGGCGGACGGCGCTCTCCGACGCGCACGAGTTCATTCGCCGGAGACCGCACGAGGAAGTCGGCTGCCTCTACTATTCTCGGGCCCGCGACTGCTTCGCCGCCCCATCTCCCGGGCTCTCGCTGCGGGACCAGGGCCTGGTGGTCCACTTCGGTCAACGTGGCGGCATCCTCCCAAGGGTCGCGGACGTGCCGCGGCAGCCCGGCTCGCCGCCGCCCTGATCACCCCCGGTTGACCGGCCGGCCCTCCGGGTCAGCGGTGCCGCCTCCCCGCGCGGCCGCAAGGCGATCGGATTATCTTTCCCGTCCCCGGCCGTCCGCGGGCGGCCCCGCACCCGGACACTCAACAGGAGTAGCGACAACCCCATGCGCGTCTTCCAACCGATGGGAGAACACAACTACGAGAAGGTGGTTTTCTGCAACGACAGCGACTCGGGACTCCGAGCGATCATCGCGATACACGACACGACCCTGGGCCCCGCCCTGGGAGGGATCCGCATGCTTCCCTACGCCACCGAGGAGGAGGCGCTGTACGACGTGCTGCGCCTGGCCCGCGGCATGACCTACAAGGCGGCCGTCAGCGGCGTCGACCTGGGCGGGGGCAAGTCGGTCATCATCGGCGACTCAAGGTCCGGGAAGAACCCCGCGCTGCTCCGGGCCATGGGCCGCTTCATCGACACGATGGCGGGCGAGTACATAGCCGGACAGGACATCGGCACGAACTCGCACGACATGGCGGTGATCCGCGGCGCCACGAGGCACGTGGCCTGCGTGAACGAGTCGGCGGGGGGCGCGGGCGACCCGTCGCGCACCACCGCGTACGGCGTGAGCTGCGGGATCCGCGCCGTGCTCAAGACGACGAACGGAAGCGACTCGATCGGCGGGCGGCACATCGCCATTCAGGGCCTGGGCAACGTCGGGTTCGCGCTGGCCAGGTTCTGCCACGAAGCGGGAGCCAGGCTCACCGTGTCGGAGATCTACGAACCGCTGGCGGCCAAGGCCGCGAAGGAGCTGGACGCCGAAGTGGTGGGTGCGGACGACATCTACGACGTGGAGTGCGACGTCTTCTCACCCAACTCCATCGGGGGCGTGATCAACGACGACACGCTGCCGCGCCTGCGCTGCAAGGCGGTGGTCGGAGGCGCCAACAACGTCCTGGCCGAACCGCGCCACGGCGACGAACTCAAACGGCGGGGCATCACCTACGCGCCCGACTACCTGGTCAATTCCGGCGGCCTCATCCGCTGCCAGGAGGAGGTCTTCGGACGTCCCACCGAGGACTTCACGATCTACTCCAAGGTCACGCAGATCTACGACCGTACGCTGCACGTCCTCCAGCTGGCCGAGGAGCTCGGGATCAGCACCGCCGCCGCGGCCGACTGGATGGGCGAGGAGAGGATCGCCTCGGCGCGGTAGGGGTGGCGGGCCTGCGAGTCACGGTCCCACGTCAAACCTCATAGGGTTCCCCCGTCAAGGCGTCGCTCACGCTGATCGCCGTGGTGGGACAGTTCCCCGCCGCCACGAGAATGTCCTCCAGGGCGTCGCCCTCCGGGTCCACGACCTCCGCCCGGCGACGCGCGTTGAGCTGGAACACGCCCGGGGCGAAGTCCAGGCACATCGCGTTTCCCGCGCAACGGTCGTGGTCCACCTCGATGTGGAGCCGGGGCGGGGCGCGCTTCATGTCTCCACCGGGCCGGAGCCCGTCGCGAACGCGGCAACGCCCTTTGCGACGATGAGTTTCCTTACTTTCATGGCATGGAATGTGCCAACGCCCGCCGCCCACCGCCAAGCGCGGAACCCACCCCACTGTGCAGGAAGCGACAAATGTGTCGAACGCAACGAGAAGCGAAGCGGCCTCCAGGAACCTGTGGAGAGTATCCCCACGGACTCCCAGGAATCCAGGGCGGCCGGAGGAGACGACGGAGGGAAGCACGCCGAACGATGCTACTGTCCGCAGCCGGCCTCCTCGCGGGCTGCGGCGGCGATTCTCCATCCCTGCGCACCTCCACCACCGTCTTCGACAGCGCCGGCGTCGAAATCGTCACCAGCGACCCGGCGGGCACGGAGGACCACTGCACACTCGGCAATGAACCGACCCTCTCCATCGGCGCGAAAGAGGGAGACGCGCCGCACCTGCTCTTCCAGGTCCGCGCCGCCGGACGCCTGTCGGACGGGTCCGTCGCGGTCGTGGACGGGTCCAGCCGGGAGATCCGCGTCTTCGGCACCACAGGCAAGCATCTTCGCACCATGGGCGGCCCCGGCGAGGGGCCCGGTGAATTCCGCGGCCCCTGGCTCCTGTGGGTGCTTCCGGGCGACACCCTCTGGGTCGGCGACTACCTCCCCTGGCGCTTCATCGTCTTCTCCGCCGACGGGATCTTCAGCCGCTCCGTAACCCCGGACGACTTCTCCCTCCACACCCTGATCCCCCCGGGCGGCGTCCTGGACGACGGCACCTCCGTGAACGTGACGCAGTCGCTGGACGGGCCGGGCGGCGGCTTCACCGCTCCGATCGGCTACCTGGTCATCGCGCACGGCCCCGACGAGGCCGTCCTCGACACGATTACGACACTCCCGGGCCCGCGGCTCGGCTCGCTACCCCGATTCGGCGGCTTCGTCCAGCCGCTCTTCGAGGCGTCCTCGCTGGTCGCCGCCCGTTCGTCCACGATCGCCATGACGACCGCGCGGGAACCGGAGGTGCGTCTTCTGGACGGGGGGCTCCGGCTGCGCCGCATCGTGCGCTGGGCGGACCCGGACCGGGAGGTCACGGACGCCCATGTGCGGGCCTTCCGCGAGGACTACATCGCCGAGACCGGCGGCCCCGGAAGCCAGGGTTGGAGTCCCGGCCACGAAGCACGGATCAGCGACGACCGCCCGGTGGCCGAACTCTTTCCGACCGCTTCGGACCTCATGATCGGGCGCGACGGACGCCTGTGGCTGAAGCGCTACGCAAGGCCCCGCGAGGAACCGTCCTGGATGGCCTTCGCAGCGAGCGGTGACTTCGCCTGTCACCTGCGTCCCGGTTCGGAGCTGGCGCCGCTCGAGTTCGGGGCCGGCTACCTTCTCGCCCTGCACCGTGACGAACTGGGGGTGGAGAGGGTCGTGATGTACGAGTTGGCGGCTCCTGGCGCGTAGAAGGCAGCCCGTTGGACAGCTCGTCCTGATGGACGATGTCGACCTGCTGACATTGAGTCGGCAGGCGTGCCCGTACACAACCCTCACGCGCGGACGCGTTGTCCAAGATCCAGTCACACCGTTCCCCGAACCGTATCTCCAGATGACCGAGGTCAGGACGACATGATCCGGCTCGATCTCACCCTCCTCGCCCCCCACCCAGTTCACCTCGCCTCGCGACAGAAAGGCACCTCGATGAGAAAGCCATTCCCGGCACCCTGGCAGATCTTCTCCTTGCTGGTTCTCCCAACCGCCTGCGAAAGCCCCGAACAAGCCTCTCCATACGGCCTCCGCGCAGTCGTCGACGACAGCGCGGGCGTCATCATCGTGGAGAACGAGCAGCCGGCGCCGGATTCGCGGCTGCCGTGGCGGTTCGGCGAGCAGCCGTCGCTTTCGATCGGCTCGGTCGGCAGCGGAGAAGCCGACCAGCTGTTCCGGGTCACGGATGCGACCCGGCTCCCGGACGGCAGGATCGTGATCGCCAACGCGGGCACGAACGAACTCAGGGTCTTCAACGCCGACGGCTCGCACGCGGGGACCTGGGGAGGCCGGGGCGAGGGCCCGGGCGAGTTCACCAGCTACAGCCCGGCCGCCGTCGCGCTCTGGCCCGGCGACTCGGTCGCGGCCGCGAATCCCTGGGGAAGCCGCCTGTCGCTCTTCGACAGGGACGGTAACCACGGCCGCGGCGTGCGCCTCGGCACCAGCCTGCGCAACATTCTCGACCTGCTGCCGGACGGGAAGATCGTGGCGAGCGGCGGTGGGGGACTCAACGCGACGATGACCGGAACCACAGGCCTCGTGCGCTCCAACGCCGAATGGGGCGTCCTGGCCACCGACGGCACGCTGCACGCATCCCTGGGCGAGTTCCCGGGAAGCGAGTTCTGGGCCACCTTCGGACCGGACGGAAGCCTGCAGGGCGGCAGGCCCCACCCCTTCGGCCGCGGCACCCTGGGAGCCGTGTGGGGCGACCTCGTCGCGATCGGAGTGCAGGACAGCTACGAGATCAAGGCGTTCTCCGCCGATGGGTCGCTCGTGAGGATCGTCCGCCGCGAGGGCGACCCGGAAAGTCCCACCCGGGCCGACCAGGACGCCTACTGGGAACGGCGCTACGCCGACCTGCCGAAGGAGGAACGCATCGAGCGGCTCAACGAGGTGAAGGACATGCCGCTCGTGGACGCCTATCCAGCCTTCGCGGGAATCATGGCGGATCGCGCCGGCCACCTCTGGGTGCGGGAGTATTGGAGCGCGGCATGGACCGTCTTCGACGCGGAAGGACGGGTCCAGGGCCTGGTCGAGACCCCACCCGGTCTCCGCACCTTCGAGATCGGCGAGGACTACATTCTGGGGTGGAGGTACGACGAGCTGGGTGTGGAGTACGTGCAGCTCTGGTCGCTGGAGCGATCGGAAGGGTAGCTTTCAATCAGCCGCTCGTATTTCTTTCATTCAGCCGACATCGGCGCTACATTCCATCCATGATCGACACCACGATCCATCCCCGCTTCATCGAGCCGCACCTTGTCGAAGCGCTCGACGACTCGCCGGCCGTCCTGATCCATGGACCGCGCCAGTGCGGCAAGACGACGCTCGCCCGGATGGTGGGCGCGTCGCGGGGATACCGTTACGTCACCTTCGATGACGAGGTGGTCCGTGGTGCCGCCGCGGACGACCCGAACGGTTTCGCCGCCGCGCTGCCCGAACGCATCATCATCGACGAGGTGCAGAAGGTGCCGGCCCTGTTCCCCGCGCTCAAGATGGAGATCGACCGGCGGCGCACCCCCGGACGGTTCCTGCTGACCGGCTCCACCCACGTGCTCCTGGTACCGCGGCTCTCGGAGTCGCTGGCCGGCCGCCTGCAGACCCTCCGGCTCCACCCCCTGGCACAGTGTGAGCTGGAGCAGCGCGATTCCCACTTCCTGGACGCGCTGTTCGCGGGTGACTTCGCCGTCGCGCGAACCGAGCGGCTCGGGGCGCAGCTGCCCGATCGCATCGTCGCGGGCGGGTATCCGGCGGCGCTCGCCCGTCCGCCGGGACGGAGGCGCGCCAATTGGTATCTTGACCACGTTGAGGCACTGGTCCAACGGGATGTTCGTGACTTGACTCACGTTAGACACCTCGAGATACTGCCTCGGCTCCTCGCGGCCGCCGCCGGCCAGACTGCCAGGATGTTCAACGTGAGCGAACTGGCCGCACCCTTCGAGGTGACCCGGCCCACGATACGGGACTACACGACGCTGCTGGAGCGGGTCTTCCTCCTGGAACCCCTCCCGGCCTGGCACAGCAACCGGCTGAGTCGGCTGGTCAAGAGGCCCAAGCTGCACCTTGGCGATACGGGAATCGCAGCGGCCCTTCTCGGCCTGGACGGTCCGGCGCTTGCCTACGACCGCACCCTGTTCGGCCAATTCCTGGAGACCTTCGTGTTTCAGGAACTCCTGCGGCGGGCCGGCTGGCACGACACCCGGATCTCGTTCCACCACTTCCGCGACAAGGACGGAGCGGAAGTGGACATCGTCGTCGAGCGTGGTGCCGCGGCACTGGGGGGCATTGAGGTCAAGGCTTCGGGGACGGTGCGGACCCGTGACTTTCGTGGTCTCCGCAGGCTGCAGGGGGCGCTCGGCGAGCGCTTCGCGGGCGGTGTCGTGCTGTACGACGGCGAGACCACCGTGCCGTTCGGCGACCGGCTTCATGCCGTGCCGGTGGGACGGCTGCTCCGGGGCTCGTAGCCCGAATTACAGCACCTGACGAAGCCTGACGTTTCATTTTGCTGGTAATTGGTTTTCATTTGGCCGCCTCAATTGTATTCCACCGTCGATGGTCTCGAAATCCCTGGGTGCCCGCTCGATCCCACTCACGCTACAACCGTGGGACGGCGTTGTGTACCGTGTTCCGGTGCGCTTTCCACGGCCACCCTTCCCGGTTATGCTCCCGGCACCGCAACCCCGCCCGGCGTCCGCCCGAGGGGCAAGAACAGTGAAGCCATGGAGCACGACGCGATGAGTCACTCCACAACCACGGTGTCCGGCACGACGGCCATCCTTTCGCTGACCCTCTGCGCCGTCGGGTGCGGGGATGCGAGCAATACCCCCGAAGACGGGCTCCGCGTTGCGGTCGAGGACAGCGCCGGGGTCACCATCGTGGAGAACGACCCGGCCGCAACGGACTCGCGGCTGCCGTGGCAGCTCGGCGAACAACCGTCCGTCTCGATCGGATCCGTCGACAGCGGCGAGCCCGACGAGCTGTTCGAGGTCAGGGATGCCATGCGACTCGCGGACGGCCGCATCGTGATCGCCAACCTGGGCAGCAGCGAACTCAGGGTCTTCAACGCGGACGGTTCACACGCGGGAACCTGGGGCCGCCAGGGTGAAGGGCCGGGTGAATTCGTCAGCGGTCCGACCGCCGTCGCACTTTGGCCCGCTGACTCCATCGCCGCTCCGGACCCGGGCGGGGCCCGATTGTCGCTGTTCGATCTGGACGGCAACCACGGCCGCAACGTGGCCCTCGACGCCAGCCTGAGCAACGTCATCGACCTGCTGCCGGGCGGGAAGATGGTCACGAGCAGTGTGTTGGTCGAGCCGGAGACCAACGGATCCTCGGACCTCGTTCGCTACATTACCGAATGGGCCTTGCTGGACGCGGACGGCACGCAGCTTGCCACACTTGGTGAGTTCCTCTACACCGAGGACTGGACGATCCGCGGACCGGACGGAAGCGTCGTGGGCAGTTCGCCTCACCCCTTCGGCCGGCGTACCTCGAGTGCCGTGTGGGGAGAACTCGTGGCGATCGGTGTGCAGGACAGCTACGAGATCAAGGCCTTCGCCGCGGATGGATCGCTGGTCGGAATCGTCCGCCGCAACGGTGACCTGGGTAGCCCCACCCGGGAAGACATGGACGCGCTTGTCGACCGGATGGTCGGCGATCTGCCCGACGAAGCGCGGACCCGGGCCATGAGCATGTTGAGGGACATGCCTCTGGTGGAATCGTATCCGGCCTTCGCGGAGATTGTGGCGGATCGTGTCGGGTATCTCTGGGTGCTCGAGTACCGAATGTTCGGCGAGGGGGACCCTGTGTGGACGGTGTTCGATCCCGGGGGGCGGATTCAGGGACTGGTCGAGACTCCGCCGGGGCTCGATGTCCTCGAGATCGGCGCGGATTACCTGCTGGGACTGGTGACGGACGAGTTGGGCGCGGAATACGTGCAGCTGTGGGCGTTGGACCGGGGCGTCGGGTGATCAACCCGCCAGGAGATCCCTGAAGTCCAGGTGTCCGGCCGCACCGAGCCTGTGGATGAACGACCTCGCGTCATCCTCCGTCGGCGGGTCCGTAAGGGCCGCCCTAAGAATGGCTCGCACCGATTGGCTGTGACCGACCATCGCTCCACCGTCCGGCCCGCTGCTTCTCACCCACGTCCTCAACACCTCGAACACATCGGCGGGTTGACTCGCCGACAGCTCGACCAGACGGTCCATCACCTCGAAGCCCGGCTCCGCCGCCCCGGCGAGTTCGAGCAGTCGCGACAGACGGCTCAACGTCCACTCCGGATCGAAGCGGCCGGAGGCAATCCACCACCCGAGTGATTTCAAGTGTCCCATTCGCTCGCGCCCGTGTTCCTTCAGAAGCCCGAGGAGTTCCTCCGTCAGCCGCCGGAACCTTCGCAACGAATCGTCTGCAACATCGCTCTCATCATCGCAAAGATCTCGCCCCACCAGCCAGATCGCCCGGTCAGCATCCTCGGGTTCGGCGTTCTCGAAGAACCGCCTGATCAGGCCGTCATCGTCCGACCATGCAATCAGGCCGCGACCGGCCAGGATGACGACGTGCTCCCCGAGAACCCCCCCGATCCTCTCGCCTCGGGGCGGGTCGCGCTCTTCCGTCTCGCCGATGCGATCCACCGCCTCGAGGTAGTGGTGACGGAGAAGCTCGAAGGGCAGGTTGTACACGGGGCAACGCCGCAGATACGTCTCCCATGCGGCGTCCCGAAGCTCCGGCCGATCGTCGGGGAAGATGATCTCCACATGCTGCCGCACCCAAGCTTCATCGAGCAGAGCCAGGTGCGGAAACCACTCCCCGTAGACCGATCGGACCGTCGGCGACGGGTCGATCGCCGGATCGAGGTGTCGTTCAAGCTTCGCGCGAACCTCCGGGATCCTGTCCATCCCGAAAGCGCCGGGTCTTGCCTCCGCAGTCCCCATTTCAGACCGATAGACCCACAGCGAGTAGGTGACCACCGTTCGCAGAGCGGTGCCGCGCACGGTGTTGATGGACCGGGCCGAAGGATCGCCCTCAAGCCGCGAATCCTCCTCGGGCGTGGGGTCCGGGTCGTCCGCCATCGCGTCGATGATGGTCCACACGGCCTTCCGCAGGCGAATGTCGACCAGATCGACTCGCAGGCCCTCCGACAGCAGCCAGACACAGCGTTGGCGCGCGTGCCTCGTCTCCGAGTCATCGCCGCGCTGCGCCGCGACCCATGACATCAGGTCGATGGCGGCGGTCCAGTCGATGGAGGTCTCGTCGCGCACGGCCTGCGAAAGCCCGGCCAACACGGCACTGACGTAGTGAACCGACCCGTCCTGGAACAATCCGCGCGCATTCAGGAACTCGGCAGGCCTTTTCGCAACCACCGCCTCCAGCGTTAGCGCCAAACCTTCCTCGTCCGGGGACATCGGGTCCCCGGATGCCTTCCAAGATCTGACGTGCCGCGCAATCTCCTCGACCGGAAGCGACTCAAGCTCCTCCGCACCGACGGGGCTCGTGGGACCCATCCAAGTCGTGGTGTACGAAGTGAAGTCGGGGTTCTCGGGTTCGCCTGTCTCGTCAACAATCCGGGCGTATCGTGCCTTCCACCCCTCGTCCAGGTCCTGACGGATCCAGGCGAGCCGGCGCCTCTGCCAATAAACAGTCCGTTTGCGCCGCTCCTCGTCGTCCACGACAAACGAGTCATGGAGCGGCGGTCCATCGCCGATCCACTTCATCACCCGGCTTCTCCCGGCATCATCCAATCCCGGAAAGACGACACCGAGGAGCCGGCTGTACTCGTGCAGCAGCATCTCATCCCGGAAGTGATCCTCACATACTGCCAGTTTGGCCGCCAACTCGGGATCCTCGGCGTGTCGTTCCGCGGCCAGGTGCAGGATCATCCGCTTGAACAACGGCGATGTCCGCCGAGCCAGGGATTCGACCACGGTCGTGAGGGCGACCCCGTTGTCGACGAGCTCCACGGATGCGTTCCTGATGGCGTCGATCAGGGCATCGGACACGTCCGTGCCGTGGTTCTGGCCGTGTGGTTCAATCGCCGGACGCCAGACCGCCCAGTCGTATCTGCGCAGGCCGTCGGAATCGGTTGCTTCCTCGAGTACATCGCATACCATTTCAAGCGCCTTGATCCCGCCATGCCTGACCAGCACCGGCAAACGGCGGTCCACAAACCGCCGGTATTCGTACGGACTCAGTCGGCCTACGATGCGGCTGGAAAGCTGCGCCACCACGGCAGCCGCCATCTCGGCAACCTCGGGATCCTTTTCGTTCTCCGGCCCGCCATCGGACCCCTCGACGCCGCTTTCATAGGTCTGACCGGGTTCGCGAACGGCTCCCAAGCGCTCCGAGTCGACGACACGGCGCATCGTCAGGAGCGAACGAGCCAATCCCAAGGCGGCCCCGGTCTCTCCCAGACGAGCCAGGCGTTCCACCACGGCTCCCAGAGCCTCGTCCAGCGGATGCTCGATCCGCCGCTGTCGCGACACCCAGCGGGCCTCCCTGGTGGCCCAACGCGCCATTGATCCGGCCCCGAGATGGATCACCGCACGCGCCATGTCTTCGTGAACGCTGACGTTGTCCGTGTCCGGAATCCGACGGATCACCTCGGCCACCCGCGTTGGCGCGACCGGCGCCATCCTCGCCAAGTACTCGGATTCGGGCCAGGCGGGGTATCTGACGAAGTCACCGTTGACACGTCGAGATGGCGGGTCGCTGAAGAAGCCCTCCTCGGTCAGCGGCCCGATCCACTCGGGCGACTTCAGTTTCGAGAAGAAGTACGAGTGATTGACCGCACTTCTCCCGATGAGCTCCACGGCCTTCGCGACGGCGGCTGGGCCAGGAGGCATGGCCGGACTCCTTCAGGAGGGCGTCGATCGCATCGAGGTCGTCGAAGGTCGTCGGGAGGAGGACGTTGGTGAGGAAGACCTCGAGCCTCCTGATCGTCTTGCGGAACTCGTCGATGCCGGAAGAACTGCGGTGGTGGGAAATCTTCTGGAAGAAGTTCGACATTTCGTTCCAAGCTCGATAGCGTCTGTCGCGAAGCGGCCTGGCCAAGGGAAGACCGGACGGGTCGAGGCGGGCCAGGGTCCGCCCGAACTGTTCCCTTCGAGATGGATGATGCGAATCCACCCATTCGAACAAACCGTCCAGTTTGTCGAGGAAGCGGTGGAGATGTCTGTCGAATGGTCCGGTCCATCCGCCGGACTCGGAGTATCCTGCCGAATTGCGCTTCGCCCTGTCGAGAGTCTCCCTCAGCTTGAAGATCCTGTCCTTCATGGACCCTGTGCTCGCCCTTCCTTCCGCCTCTTGCGGCCCCAGTTCGCCGATCTTCTCCATAAGCTCCCTCATGCTGTGAGCCGACTGCGCCACGCGATCTGGATTAGCTGGGTCGCGGAGAACCTGAAGTCCGCCAGATACATCGCGCCCAGTCGCCGATGCCGTTCGCACAGGGCGCGATGGAGCCTCTGTTGCTCCCGAGACAGGGAGACCGATGGATGCGGGTCAGGATGGGCATTGGCTTCGTGATCTTCTTCGGTTCCACGCCTTGGCGGGGTCATCTGGGTCCTGCGGTGGGAAGGATTCGACTCAGTAACGAAAACCCGGCCGCCATCGGCAGCCGGGCGCGGTCGCTTCACAGGAGGTCTCCCCGTGGTGCCCACCTTCCGATCGGGACCGGAGCCTTGGAAGCCGTCGGGTACGTGGTGGCCTGGATTCACGTGGGCCACTCGTCCGCCGAGAGATAGGCCGACTTCCCATGGGCTGGAAGGCATGGCGCCGGGCGTCAGTCGACACGGTCGTGGTGCTTCGCCGACAGCGCGGTCCGTGCAACCACGCCTGACGAACCGATTTGTCGGCCAACGTGGCTCTCGCGCCCTCCGCCACGTAGACTTCCGATGGCCCGAAGTTCCATGAACTTGAACGAACCCCCCATGCCCCCCAC
>CAZTOF010000147.1:0-2597 GCA_964615515.1 uncultured Gemmatimonadaceae bacterium | reverse complement strand
TTGCGAATTGGCGTGGCTGCAACCGCTTGTCGATGCACAAAGATAACGGGTTGTGCCTCCGATTTCCAGCGAAACGGACCCGCCCCGGCGTCCGTATCTCATTGCCCGCAAACGAGTTGCGAGTTTACGGACGGAAACTAGCCTAGCCTAGCCTAGCCGGGGAGCGACGGAGATCCTGCCGAGGGTAGACGGACGGGGGTGCTTCTTCTCGATGGCCTTGGCGATCTCGGGCCGCAAATCCAAGCGGCCCGGACGGCAGAGGACCGAGCGGCGCGCGCCCCCTAATCTCCAGAAGGTTGGCCGATCAACCGGGGCGACATGGTAGGGGGAGCGACAGAACTGCGGCAAGGTCATCGCGTGTGAGCGCCTCTGAGGTGATCGGGGCCCGCTGGGTGTGGAGAGAAGGGCGTCCAGAGGTGTTTGTCAATGGGCATCGAAAACAGGCATCGAAAACGGCACACTTTCGGGCATTGAAAATGGCACACTCCGGGAAGGCGCCCGCGGAGGGAGCGTAGCGACCGGAGCGGGGGCCTTCCCGGAGTCCCGACGCCTCATCATCCGGTCTCTCCTATCCCCGTCCCCCCCGCCGGCGCGCTGAGACCACCCGGTCCATCGCCCACCTGACTCTCTCCACCAGCTCCCGGTCTTCGTCGGTGATTCCCCGGACCGACAGCACTAGATCAGCTCCCACCTCGATCCGCACCCAGGTGTCCAGCGATTCCGGCGCATCCGCTCTTCGCAGGCGCGCCCTTTCCTGAAGGTCTGCGAGGGACTCGGCCAGCTCCATCTCCGCGGGGTCGTACTCCTCCCCGTAGCCACCCACCCCTTCCCGGGCACGCGTCCCTTCGTCGGCATCCACCCCTTCGTGGTATTCGGCCATCTCCTCGCGCGGAATGTCGAAGACCGCCTCTCCGGCACCTTCCGCGACTCCGAAATGCCCCGGGTCCACGGACGGTTCCAACGGCTCCGACAACCTCACCTGCGGCTCCGCCGCACGCCGCCCCCGGGAAAACACCCGCTTCTCCAGTGCCATCCGCCGCATCCCGGGGAGCCGAAACGCCGTCGACGCCCTCTCCACCAGCTCCGGCGTGATCGCGATTCTTCCATCGGCCACGCGCGCGATCAGCGACGGCGAGACCCGTTCGAACACCACCCGCATGTCGCTGAGTGAGACTGCGGCGACCTCGCCCGCCTCCTCCGCCTCCCGCACCCGCCGAATGAAGAGTAGGCGGTCCCGGGCCAGCTTCGGGTAGCGCGTCCGCGGCCCGCGCCTGCCCACGCGCGGGAGGAGCCCCTCCTGGATGTAGTACGCGATCGTGCGGCGGTCGAAACCCGTCTCCTCCTCCAGCTCCCGGGCCGTGTAGCTCGGCCTGCCCTTCGGTGTCTCGCTCATCCTCACTGTCGTCCACTGGTAACAACTGTTGACATTCTGACGACTTTCGTTTACTGTTAAGTAACTGGTCACTACTGCCAATACAAAAAGGGAGGCACCAAATGGACCACGTCAAGACCGCCCTGTCCAGCCTGAAGCCCGGCGAGCCCGCGACCCACGGGGGTCTCACCGTTCTCCCGCTCACTTCCGAACTCCGCAGGCAGTTCGACTACCTCCTGCTGGAGGACGGGCTGCGGAAGGACCTCGTCGCCATTCGCGAGGTCTCCGAGGGAGGCAGCGTCCCCGAGCTCAAGGTGGAGAACCGGGCCGACCTGCCCGTGCTGATCGTCGACGGAGAGGAACTCGTGGGCGCCAAGCAGAACCGGGTCGCGAACCTGACCATGCTGATCCCGGCCAGGGGCACCACGATCATCCCCGTGTCGTGCGTCGAGGCGGGGCGGTGGAGGTACCAGTCGCCGCACTTCGACGTGAGCGACCGGGTCCAGAACGCCCGCGGGCGGGCGGAGAAGCTCGAGAGCGTGCGGCACTCGATCCGCAAACGGGGCAGCAGGCGCTCCGACCAGGGCCGCGTCTGGGCTTCGATCGCGGAGGAGTCCGCCTACCTGGACGCGTCTTCGCCGACCGAGGCGATGGGCGCGATCTTCGAACGCCACAAGGAGACGCTGGACGACTACGTAAATGTGGTGGAGGCGGCCCCGGACCAGGTGGGCGCCGTCTTCATCGTGGGTGGCCGACGGTACGGCCTGGACCTCTTCGACCGGCCGGCGACCTTCGCGGCCTTCCTCCCCAAGCTGGTGCGCAGCTACGCCATCGACGCGCTGGGGGGACGCGGCGGCGAGCGGGAGGGCTCGATGAACGGTGAAGCGCGGGCCTTCCTCGACCGGATCGCCGGGGGAACCTTCGACGACCATCCGGCGATCGGTCTCGGCCGGGACGTGGGGGTCGTGGGTGAAGGACTGGTCGCGGGCGCGCTCATCGCCGGCGACATGGTCGTCCACCTGACCGCGTTTGGGGAACCGGACCGCCTTCGCGAGGACTCGGGCTCGGCCGAGGCGCCGGGCAGGCGGTACGCGACCTACCGGCAGCGGCGCGATTCGCTCCGGAACCGCTACGGACGGTAGGAGTCCGTGGATGAACCCGCGCGACATCGAGAATGCGGCGGAAGCGGCCCGGGCCGTGGACTCGCCCAGGCCGCCCGCCGCGT
>CAZTOF010000146.1:0-2773 GCA_964615515.1 uncultured Gemmatimonadaceae bacterium | reverse complement strand
GGAAGAACGACGACAAAGCTGCTCTCGCCGCCCCGGACATGGCGTCCGCAGACCTCCAGTTCACGACCACACAGCGGGTGCCACCGATAGTGGATGACAACACGGGATTTGTGAGTACTACGTCGCGTGTCCGCCCGGGGTGGGCAAGACGCATCTGGCGATCAGCCTCGCGGTCGCCGCCGCCGAGAGCGGCCGGAGGATCTACTTCGGAACGCTCGCCGATCTCATCGACTCCCTCGAGGATGCGCACGCCGCTGGCCGGCTCAAGCAGCGCCTCCGGACGCTGACGCACCCCGCCCTGCTGGTCGTGGACGAGATCGGCTATCTCTCGGTCACCCCGAACGGGGCCAGGCTGTTCTTCCAGCTGGTCAATGCCCGCTACGAGCGCGCCTCGACCGTGCTGACCTCGAACAAGGGCTTCGAGCACTGGGGCGAGATCCTGCACGACGAGGTCATGGCGGCCGCTCTCCTCGACCGGCTGCTCCACCGGTCCCACATCGTCAACATCCGGGGCAACAGCTTCCGGATGCGGAGGCACATGGAGCTGTCGAAGGCCATCCACCCGACAGCGTCCAGGGCGGCGGACGCCGAGAAAGCCCGGAGGGGGGAGGAATCGTGAGGCGTCGCGACTCCGGGACGGCCCCCGCTCCGGTCGCTACGCTCCCTCCGCAAGGGCCGTCCCGGAGTGTGCCATTTTCAATGCCCGAAAGCGTGCCATTTTCAATGCCCATTGACAACCCGTCCGCGAGATACACCGCCCAATCGACCATGAGCCTGAGCGGTTCCGACATCGCCGCGCCCCCTGAGTCGTTTTCCGTTCGGCGCGCTCGTTCCGGCTCGCCCTTGGCCTTCCCGCATGGGATTGCTGGCCCGGGAGCGACCCCCGCAGAGGGTGGGATGGCAGTGCACATCCCAACCGTCGCCGATGCCACGCCAGGCATCGAAAAAGGTGGGTCGCTCCGGTCACGGCCTCCGGGTCCCGCGTGGCGCAGCCGCCCCGGAGGCCGTGGTCCAACCGCAAGCCGGACAAGGACTTGCGTATCCGAAGACATGCACGACGGCGATTCCGCGCACATGGAGGTCTACTTCATCTATGGACGCCCCCGTTGGCGCAAGCGCTCTTGGAGAACGGGTTTGAGCGTGCGGTCCGGTGCTTTCATCTATCCGGCCTGTTCGCGCGGCATGTCATAAGCCGCTGGCCCGTATGGAGATACGCGGATCGAGTCCAAATCACATGTGCAAGCTGGATGCTTTGTGAAACGAACCTGGTTTTCTCGATCCCGTCTCGTTGACCGTTTGCCCATACCTGTTTCGCCTCGTCGTGCCCACGCCCCCGACAGCTGCTTCGATTTGCCGCTCCGTCAGGGAGCGGCAGCTGCGGTGTGAACCCGGTAGACCTCCTTCTTCGTCGAGAGTGCCCATGCGATGCGCGCCGTCCGGTTGGCGAGAGCCACCGCGACCAGCATTCTGGGCTTGCGGCCCAACATCCCAGCAAGCCACGGATCCGCCGTCTCGCCCCGTCGAACCGCGTTCTGGATGACGGCCATCGCACCCGAGATCAGCAGTCGCCTGAGGTCGCGCTGACCCATCTTCGATATCTTGCCCAGCCTCGGTTTGCCCCCGGTCGTGTGCTGCTTGGGCACGAGACCGAGCCACGCCGAGAAGTCGCGCCCGCGCCGGAAGCTCTCCATCGGTGGCGCGAACGCCTGGATGGCCAGCGCGGTGACCGGCCCGATTCCCGGGATCGTCATCAGCCGTGCGGCGTCCTCGTCCTGCCGCGCGGCCTCCAGCAGCCTGCTGCTCAGTCCATCGATCTTCTCTTCGAGCTCTTCGATCCGCCCGAGCAGCAGCCCGCCCAGTTCGACGACGGCCTCCGGAAGGCCGGAGTCTCGATCGTCGAGCGCCCCGGCCAGCCGGACGATCTGGGCGGTGCCCTGAGGAGCCACGACGCCGAACTCGGCCAGGTGACCCCGCAGTGCGTTGATGACCTGCGTGCGCTGGCGTACCAGCAGGTCGCGGGTCCGAAAGAGCATCGCCCGCGCTTGTTGCCCTTCCGTCTTGACCTCCACGAAGTGCATGGTCGGGCGTTGCGCCGCTTCCGTGATCGCCTCCGCGTCGGCCGCGTCGTTCTTGTGCCGTTTGACGAACGGCTTGACGTAGACCGGCGGAACCAGCCTCACCTCGTGGCCGAGCGCCATGATCTCCCTGCCCCAGTAGTGGGCGCTGGGGCACGCCTCCATCGCCACCACACAGCGCGGGCGGGCGGCGAGAAACCCCAGAAGCCTCGCCCGGCTCAGCTTCTTGCGGTACGCCACCGATCCGTCGGCCTTCGCGCCGTGGACCTGAAAGCTGTTCTTTGCCAAGTCGATGCCGATGACGTTAGCCTCCTCCATAGGACGCCTCCTTCCTCAGATGGTCGGTAAGTACGAAGTAACCATCTTGGCACATTTCGATGCCGTCGGGAGGGGGCGTCCACTCCATCACATGTGCGGCTTCATCCCGGCATCGAGCATGCCGAAGACCGCCTCCACGTTTCGCTTCCCGCCCCAAGATCGGGAAGCTCCAGCGCGACCGGTAGAAGGCGGATTTTCAGGCCCGATTTCGCGGAAGATACGACGCGCTTCAAGCACGTCGTCTGGCGGAGAAGACACCTCTCCGCGATACTTCGTCGCGCAGATCGTGCAGTCCATCGAATCGAGAGGAATCGAACGATGGCACGCACGAAACGAAGTCGGCGCTCGTACGGCGCCGGCGAATGGGGCCGCAACCGGGT
>CAZTOF010000145.1:0-1906 GCA_964615515.1 uncultured Gemmatimonadaceae bacterium | reverse complement strand
CAGCGAGTATTTCTGGGTTCAGCACGGCAACATCTACACCTGGGTGGTGGACGAAATGGACGTTCCCTACGTGGTGAGGGCGTCCCTGTTCTGAAGCCAACGTATTGAAGTCCCGGGCGCCATCATCGATCCCGAAACCGGCTGCTATGCGGTGGTGCGCAAGCCGGGAAAATCGTTCGACTATGGCGCCCTGCATGTGTACCAGGACAGCGTCCTCTTTTTCCGCAACGTTGCCTGGGGAGACGATCAGGGCAGCTTCACCCTGTCCAGCACCGCCAACCGGGTCTCCCTCCACCCACTGCGCCGGATCAGCGGCGAGCCGTGTCCGGGGATGCTGCCGTCCGTCAATTGACTCGCCGCCTAGCCTGTGAAGGGCTCATTCAGCCAGGGCCCGCACCACTGCCTCGGGATCGCGGTCGATGACGGTCAGAAGAACCCGAGCCGCCCGGTCCGGGACGCGCCGCCCCTGTTCCCATTCCTGTACCGCCCGCACGTCGAGGCCGAACCGGTCCGCGAATCTCTGGCGGCTGAGCTTCATCCGCTTGCGGAGTGCCACGATGTGTTCAGCAGCCGGATCATCGACGATTCGGCAGGGGAGCGACGTCTCTCCTCGCGCATGGGCGAGCACTTCGCCAAGGGCCGCTTCCACCTCGTGTCCCAGATCCGTTCGCCCGGTTGTCATCGGTTCTGTTCCTCCTTCCTGATCGCGGCCACAAGCCGAGGAATGTGCGGCAGTGCCGCATCTCGGGCAAGTGGGGGTCTGCCGAAAGGCGTCGTGCACCCCCCCGCGAGTCCCCGCCCCTCGCTTGCTTCGCCTTCGGGAACTCGCCATCGTTCCCCTGCTCCAGGCAGCCAGATCCTTCTCACTCACTTTGATCCGATCGGACACGGAGGGGCGACCAGATGGCCGATCCGCGGAACGCTCTGGTGAGTGCCGTCACCTTGCGGGGTTTTCTGTCCTTCGGGCCCGATGTCCCAGAGTTTCCGCTGGAACGCCTGAACGTACTGATCGGCCCGAACGCGTCCGGCAAGTCCAACTTCGTTGAAGCCATGTCGGTGCTGCGAGCGGTTCCCCGGGACCTTCCCAGGCCGATCCGGCAGGGGGGCACGGTAAGAGACTGGCTCTGGAAGAGCAGCCCCGCCAGCCAGGGGGCCGAGATGGCCACCGACACCGGCGACGCCCACCGGTCCGCCTGCCTGGATTTGGTATTCTCCGGGGGTATGGTCGCTCAAACCAAGGACAATCCAGCGGTACGATACCGGCTCGTATTCGGGGTGGAAGAGCGACTCTTTCGTCGTGCTCGAGGAGCGGGTGGAGAACGCCCACAAGGACCCCGGCTACCCCAAGCCGTTCTTCTACTTCGGGTACGAGAACGGCCGTCCTATGCTGAGCGTTCGGCAGCAAGACAAGAAGAGAGAGCTCCGCAGGGAGTTCATCGACCCGGCACAGTCCATTCTGTCGCAACGCAGGGACCCCGAGGAATACCCGGAGCTTGGCCGCCTGGCAGAGATTCTGGCACGAATTCGGATCTACCGGAGCTGGCAATTCGGTCCCGACGCAGCCGTGAGGGCCGCCTGCGCCACCGATGTTCGCACCGATCATCTCTCAGAGCAACTCGACAACCTGCCCGCACGCCTCCTGGCGCTGAAGCGGAGTCCCGTCGTCAAGCGGCGCATGGTCGCGCTGGTGCGGGAACTTGCGCCAGGTTTCGACGACTTCGAGGTAACTCCGGACGGCGGGCTGCTGACCCTCCGTCTCACGGAAGGCGACCTCTCGATTCCCGCGCGTCGCCTGTCCGATGGAACGCTCCGATACCTTTGCCTGCTGGCGATCCTCGTCGACCCCGATCCGCCACCGCTCATCGTGATCGAGGAGCCGGAACTCGGGTTGCATCCGGACATCCAG
>CAZTOF010000144.1:0-9218 GCA_964615515.1 uncultured Gemmatimonadaceae bacterium | reverse complement strand
GATCGAAGTGGCCTGGGCGTGGCGCCGGCGCCATCGGGCCGCGTCCCCGCGCATCCCCGGGCGGGAGCGGGGCGGGGCGGGAGCAGGCCCTGGGAGCCCGTGGACTCCCATACCACGACTCAGCCGACCCGGTAGACCAACCCGCCCCTGACCGTCACGGTTCGGAGCTCCATGGATGTAGTCTTCAACCCGGTGCAGGTCGCGCATTCCCCGATTGTAGACCGTGCTGACGGTAAGACCCAACCTCCCGGTCACTCCAACTTCCAACCCCACACCCCCGGCGAGACCGAAGTCCGCCTTTTCCAGGTCCGGTTCAGCGGTACCTCCGCGGGACCTCGAGCCCGATCCATGGGAGATTCGAGCGGCAATGCATCCGGGCCGGCCGTTCGCTTCACCGTCCCGGACCCCCGTGCGACAAGACCCCGTGGACCTTTCCCGCGGCCTCGCTTATGATCCGTTGTTCAGGATGATCCGTCGTCCTTCCAACCCCGGAGAAACAGAGCCGTGCTGATCGTCATGCACCATCGGGCCACCCCGGACCAGATCCGGACGGTGGTCGACACGATCGACGAGATGGGCTACCGGGCCAAGCCCATACCCGGCTACCAGCGCATCGCCATCGGACTCGTAGGCAACGACGGGCGCGTCAAGGAAGCACGTCTGGTGGGCCTCCCGGGCGTCCGCGAGGTCATCAAGGTGAGCAAGCCCTACAAGCAGGTGTCGCGCGAGTGGCGGGAGGAGAACACCCTGGTCCGGCTGGAGAACGGGACGGTGCTGGGCGGTCCCGAAGTCGTCCTGATGGCGGGTCCCTGCGCGGTCGAGAGTCGCGGCCAGATCCTCGAGATCGCGGACCGGGTGCGACACCTCGGGGCGAGCGTGCTGCGCGGTGGCGCGTTCAAGCCGCGAACCTCGCCGTACTCCTTCCAGGGGCTGGGAGTACGGGGGTTGAAGCTGCTCGCGGAGGCACGGGACAGGACCGGGCTGGCGGTCGTGACCGAGGCGGTCGACGCCGAGAGCGTGGCCGTGGTCGCCGAGCATGCCGACATGATCCAGATCGGCGCGCGCAACATGCAGAACTACCCGCTGCTCAAGCGCGCCGGCCGATCCGGACGGCCGGTGCTGCTCAAACGGGGGATGTCGGCCACGATCACCGAACTGCTGCTCGCGGCCGAGTACCTGCTGAGCGAAGGCAACCCCGATGTGGTGCTCTGCGAACGGGGGGTCCGCAGCTTCGACCCCGCGACCCGCAACGTCTTCGACCTGACCGCCATCCCTCTTGCGAAGTCGCTCACCCACCTCCCGGTCATCGCCGATCCCAGTCACGCCACGGGGATGCGCGACAAGGTGGTGCCCATGGCGAGGGCTGCGGTGGCGGCGGGGGCCGACGGTGTTCTCGTGGAGGTTCATCCCAATCCGCCCGAGGCCCTCTCCGACGGCGTGCAGAGCCTCTACCCGGAGCAGCTCGGCGAGCTGGTCGCCCAATGCGGTCCCATCGCCCGCGCAATTGGCCGTTCGGTGGCGTCGCCTCCCGTTCCGCTGGCGGTGGAGCACGCAGGGGTGTAGCAGCCCGCGCACGGAATCCCCACGGCATTCGAAGGGGAACGCACCCGGGCGGATCCATCCCGCGGGCGTATGGGAGCCCGCCGAAAAACCCCCTTTGTCCGCGGACTCGCAGGCACCGGTCCCGTTTTCTCATGGTCTCGCCCACGTGAGGTGCCGACGTTGTACGCCATGTATCCGAGCAGGCAGAGCCTGGGGCGCCGGGGTGAGGAGCTGGCCGTGGCGTACCTGGAGCACCGCGACTGGACGATCCTGTCGCGCAACTACCGGGCGGGCCCGAAAGAGATCGACCTGGTGGCGGCACGGGGGCGCGTCGTGGCCTTCGTGGAGGTGAAGACACGCGCCACCGCGACGGGAGGCACGCCCCTCGAGCCGATCCGCCGGGCCAAGAGGCGGGCGGTGGAGGAGGCCGCCCGGCGATGGATTCTCGAGAACGGCCGGCCGGGAACCACCTACCGCTTCGACGCCGTCGCGGTGCGGATCCGGAACGCACGGCACGAGATCGAGCATGTGCCCGACGCCTGGCGCCCCGGAAGCCGCTGAGCCCGGAGAAGTCCTGAGCGGGCCGGTCACGTTGACGGGCTCTCCGGGGTCCGGGTAGCTTTGCGGGTGCCCCAGGTCCGCGGGATGGAAGCCCATGAACCCCGTCAGGACCCCGCAGGTAGCAGCGGTAAGTGCGGTGACCGTCGCCGCGGAGTGCCTGGGGCACCTGTGGCCCCTGGCGTCCGTGGGTGACCCGCGGTCGCAGACGGGCTCCTTCCAGGTCTTGCCGGCCCGCCATTCCTCCCACCTCCACCAAAGGCGCCTTGTCCTACCTCGCCCTGGCCCGGAAATACCGGCCCCGCCGCTTCGCGGAGGTGACGACACAGGAGCACGTTTCGGAGACGCTCAGGCGGGCTGTTGCCGGGAACCGCGTGGGTCACGCGTACCTCTTCTGCGGCCCCCGCGGGGTGGGGAAGACGACGCTGGCCCGGATCCTCGCCATGGCGCTCAACTGTCCCCGCCGGACCGCGGACGGCGAGCCGTGCGGGGAGTGCGACGATTGCGCTCACATCTGGGCAGGTCACACGTCGCTCGACGTGGTGGAGATCGACGCCGCTTCGAACCGGGGGGTGGACGACGCCCGCGAACTGCGGGAGCGCGCGATGTACGCCCCCTCCGAGGAGGAGCGCTACAAGGTCTACATCCTCGATGAGGCGCACATGCTCACGCGGGAGGCGTGGAACGCGCTGCTCAAGATCCTCGAGGAACCGCCTCCCCGGGTGATCTTCGTCTTCGCCACGACGGAGGCCCGCAAGATCCAGCAGACCGCTTCGCCGATCCTCTCGCGGTGCCAGCGCTTCGACTTCCGGCGCATCGGCACCGCCGACATCATGGACCGGCTCGGCGATGTGCTCGACACGGAACAAGTGCCCTTCGACCCCGAGGCGTTGCGAGCCATCGCCCGCAAGGCCAATGGCGGCATGCGCGACGGGCTCTCGCTTCTCGACCAGGTCCTCGCGCTGTCCGACGAGGAGGTTTCGGTGGATTCGGTGGTGCGCGTCCTGGGGGTCGTGGCCGAGGAACGCTACCTGGAGCTCTTCGACCTCGTCATCGAACGCAGGCACGGCTCGGTCTTCGACTTCGTCGAGGGGCTCATCGACGAGGGACACGACCTGGTCGAATTCTACCACGGGCTGGCGGAAAAGCTGCGCCTGCTGCTGCGCATGGCCCTCGACCCCGGCTTCGTTCCGGGAAGCATGACCTCGGAACTGCGCGATGCCTACGCGCGGCGGGCGGCGACTTTTGCTCCCGGCGACCTGGTGCGCATGCTCGCGATGTCGTCGTCCCTGGAGTCGGACGGAAGCCTGCGGCGCACAGGCAGGCCCAGGGTGCTCGTCGAGATGCTCCTGCTGCGGATGAGCTACCTGGACCGAACCGTTGAGCTCGAGGAGATCATCAGGGCTCTGGGCGGGGCCCCGGTCCCGGATCCGGCGTCCCCGGGCCGTATTCTCGAGCCGGATCGACCGGCGGCGCCTCCGGCGAGACCCCGGCGCGCCGAGTCGCCCGCACCCGCATCCGGGCCTGCACGGCCGGCCGCGCCCCCGGTGCCCGGCGCATCTCCCGGCCCCGCGCCGGAGGCGGCCGCTTCCACCGTGCCTTCGGCCGAACCCGTCGCCCCGGGGTCACCCGTTTCGCGGACCGCGGCGAATCTGCCGGATGCGTGGCGGGCGCTGGTGGCCGACGCCAAGGGTTTCGCCCGGGGCCTGAAGGTCGCGCTGCTGGCGGCCACCGTCGGAGAGGACACGGGCGACGGCCAACTCGTGCTCGGGATTCCCCGGGGACCCTTCGCCGAAAAGCTGCGCGATCCGTCGGTCCTGCGGGAGCTCGAGGGAGCCCTCGCCCTTCATTCCGGGCGCGATTCCGCCAAGATTTCTATCGTGGTCGAGGACGAAGCCACCGAGGCCGGGGAACAAGTCGCGAGTTCCTCCGCGAGTGCGGTCGAGGACACGGTGCGCGCGACAAGGCTTCGGGAGCTGGTCAGGCGAGCCCCGTACCTCGGGCGGGCCGTCACCGAGCTCGACCTCGAGTTGGTGGACTGATCGCCGGGAACGGGGAATCAACAACAATCAAGGAGTTATCGGAGCGGGTGATGACGAACATCCAGCAGATCATGAAGATGGGCCAGCAACTTCAGGCCAGGATGAAGGAGCTGCAGGACACACTGCAAACGGAGGAACTCGTGGCGTCCTCCGGCGGAGGAATGGTTACCGCCCGCGTTACGGGGAAGGGTGACCTGAAGAGCATCACCATCGACCGGGAAGTCATCGACCCGGAGGATCCGGAGATGCTGGAGGACCTCGTCGTGGCGGCCGTCGCGGAGGCGCAGAACCGGGCCCGCGACTTCTCGGAGGAGCGGATGCGGGGAGCGGCAGGGGGGTTGCCGGTGACCCTGCCCGGGCTGTTGTGAGCCGGTGGCGGGCGCGGGTTTATCCACGGACAGCCAGGCATGTCGGCCCTCGACAGCCTGACCCGCGAGTTGCGGAAGCTCCCCGGGATCGGGGCCAGGACCGCGTCGCGGCTGACCTACCACCTGGTCAAGGGCCCGAAGGAGGAGATTCGCCGCCTGGCCCGCGCACTGTTGGACGTCGCAGAGCGGATCCGACCCTGTCCTCATTGTGGAAACTACTGCAGCGCCGAGGTTTGCGCCGTCTGCCGTGATCCATCCCGTGACCAGACTGTAGTCTGCGTCGTGGAGGAGGCGCACGAGATCGGAGCGATAGAGCGCACCGGAAGCTACCGCGGGCTCTTCCACGTCCTCGGCGGGCGTCTTTCTCCCCTGGACGGCGTGGGTCCCGACGAACTCGACATCGGCGGCCTCCTGGAGCGCGTCGGTGGCCGGGACGAGAAGCCCAGGGAGGTCATTCTGGCGACCAATTCCAGCGTCGAGGGGGAAGCCACCGCCGTCTACCTCGAGAGTCTCCTGCGCCCGTTCGCGCTGCGCGTGACGAGACTGGCCCGGGGAATCCCGATGGGAAGCGACCTGGAGTACGTCGACGGTACAACCATAGCGGAGGCCCTGGCGGGCAGACGCGAAGTACGTGGAGACGACCTGTGAGCGGGCGCACGCGCCGGATCGGCCTGTTCCTGCTGGGAGTCGGAGCGGCTGCGGCCCTGGCTGCGATCGTGCTCCGCGATCAGGTCAATCGACACCGCCGGGAGCTGTTCAGCTCCAATCCGGTTCGCCGCCTCGCGGCACTGAGACACATGACCGGAGAACCCGCGAGCGTGGATGCAGTGACGGTCCTCCGCGATTTCAAGGCGTGGGAATCCCGTCGGCTCCTGAGGAATCGGGCGACTGCGGTTCTCGCGCGCATGGAGGAGGAGTTGAGGCAGATGGCGGGATCCGCATGAACCTCCCCAACGCGATCAGCGTGGGGCGCATCGCCGTCTGTCCCCTGATCATCCACCTGACCCTCGCGCCCGGGACCAACAGCCGCTACGCCGCCTTCTTCCTGTTCCTCGTGGCGGCGCTCTCGGACGTCTGGGACGGATACCTGGCCCGCAAGTACGGATGGATCACCGACGTGGGCAAACTCCTGGATCCGGTTGCGGACAAGCTGCTGCTGGCCGCCACCTTCGTGCCGATCTACATCGTGACCCGCAGGCCTGACGAGCTCAGTGCCATGCCGTGGTGGGGAACGATGCCTCTCTGGGTCATGGTGGTGGTCTTCGGGAGGGAGCTCTTCGTCACCCTGTTTCGCGGGTACGCGGCCCGGCGCGGCATCGTCATCCCCGCCGGCAAGTCGGGCAAACACAAGGCGCTGGTGCAGAACCTCTTCGTAGGGGGATTGCTCCTCTGGTATCCGCTTCTGCTGTCGGCCACGGAGCGCGGCTGGTCGGGAGCGTTCTGGAGCCTGTGGCGGCCCTTCCACTCCACGTTGGTCGGAGCGACCCTGGCCCTCGCCGTGGGGCTCACCGTCCTTTCCATGGCCGACTACCTCTGGCGATACCGCAAGCTGGTCACCGGCAGTGCATGATCGGACCGCGGCGCTGGGCACGGTCGCCCGGGAAGCCGCGGCCCGGCTGGCTGCCGCGGCGACCGGCCCGGGACTGAAGGTCGCAACCGCCGAAAGCTGCACCGGCGGGCTGGCGGCCAAGACAATCACCGATCTGCCGGGCTCGTCACAGTGGTACCTGGGAGGGGTGGTGGCGTACGCGAACGAGGTGAAGGTGCACCAGTTGGGTGTGGATCCCGAGGTTCTGCATATCCATGGAGCGGTGTCCCGAGAGGTGGCACTGCAGATGGTGCGGGGCGCCCTCCGGCGCTTTCCGGCCGACGTGGCGGTGGCTGTTACCGGGATCGCCGGACCCGGGGGCGGCACCCCGGCCAAGCCCGTCGGCACCGTGTGGCTGGCCGTGGCGCTGGCGAACGGGACCGCGAACGCACGGCGCTGCCGCTTTGCGGGCGACCGGGAGACGGTGAGAGAACGCAGCGTCGCCGAGGTCCTCGGGATGGCGCTCGAGGCCGTCGCCGGACGGACCGGCTGACCGCTCGTCCCCCGACCCGGCGTCGCCCCGCGTGGACGGCGGGCTTCCATGGACTGCCAGGGGTCGGCGTCCAGGCGGAAGGACCGCATTGACGTAGCCCGGCCGCGGCCTTCGTATCGCATGTGGACCGGCAACATCAATTTGGCCAGTATTGGAACACGCCATGGACGCCAACGGTCCGGACATGAACCCAGGACGATGAGATGAACGCCTCCGAGCAGGACACCAACGAAGCAGCGGGCCGGGCGGCCGAGCACGGCCCCGGAGGTGTTCCCGAGCCCGCCGGGGACGAGGAAGGCGGGGCTTCGGACGTCCGCGACCGCGCGGCGGCCGATCCCGACCCGCCCGGGGGAGACGGGACTCCGGACGGTGAACGCGATCCCCGGCCGGTGGACGAACAGCCGGGTGGGTCCCCGGATGCCGAAGGCATGGACGAAGCGCGCGGGCCCGGCCCCGAACCGGATCAGGCCGATGAACTGGATGAATTGCGAGCCGAGCGCGACCGCATCCGGGACCGCCACCTCCGCCTCGCGGCCGACTTCGACAACTATCGCAAGCGCGCCGAGGACAGGCTGCGCCAGCGCTGGGACCGCGCGCAGGCCGACCTGGTCTCCCGCCTCCTGGAGCCCCTCGACGACCTGCTGAGGGTGACGGCGCTGGAGCCCGGAAACGCATCGGTCGAGGCGATCGTCGAAGGTGTCGACCTGGTGGAACGCAAGTTCTTCCGGGTGCTCGAGGAGGCGGGGGTCGAAGTCGTCGATCCCCGAGGCGAGGCGTTCGACCCGAACACGATGGAGGCGATGATGCGCGTGCCCGCCGGCTCGGACGAGGACGACGACATGGTCGAGCGGGTGTTCCAGCGGGGCTACACCTTCCGGGGGCAGCTGGTCCGGCCCGCCCGCGTCAGCGTCTTCAAGGCATGATGACGAAGACGGACAAGGACTACTACGCGATCCTCGGGGTCGACGAGAAGGCCGGCGACGACGCGATCAAGAAGGCGTACCGCGCCCTCGCCAAGAAGTACCACCCCGACGCCAACCCGGGGAATCCGCGCGCGGCCGAACGCTTCAAGGAGGTGGGCGAGGCGAACGGCGTCCTCTCGGACCCCCGGAAGCGCAAGAAGTACGACCAGATGCGCAAGCTGGGCGCCTTCGGCTTCGGCGGCCCCCGGCCAGGTCCCCGCCCGGACACGACCTCGTCCCCGGGGTTCTCCTTCGAGGACCTGGGGGGGCTCGGCGGCTTCTCGGAGATCTTCTCGTCCATCTTCGACCGCGGCAGGAAGAACCAGCCGCCCAAGCCCTCGGGTCCCCGCAAGGGCGAACACGTCGAGTACACGGTGGAAGTCCCGTTCATGACGGCCATGAAGGGCGGGAAGGTCCCCGTCACCGTGCCGATCAACGAAGAGTGCGCCACCTGCCTCGGTTCGGGGGGGGCGCCCGGAACCGGATGGAAGAAGTGCGCCGAGTGCAAGGGCTCGGGGAGCGTGTCGTTCGGCCAGGGCGGGTTCGCAGTCAACCGGCCCTGTCCCGCCTGCATGGGCCGTGGGGAGAAACCCGACAAGCTCTGCGGGGCGTGCTCGGGGTCGGGCAAGGTCCACCAGAACCGCAAGATCCAGGTTTCCGTCCCGGCCGGCGTCCAGGACGACGCCAGGGTCCGCCTGACCGGCCAGGGCGAGCGCGGCCACAAGGGGGGCGCGCCCGGCGACCTGCTCATCACCTTCAAGGTCAGGTCGCATCGGTTCTTCAGGCGCGAGGGCAGCGACATCAACGTCACCGTGCCCATCAACCTGGCCCAGGCGACGCTCGGTTCCCGGATCCGCGTCGGCACGATCTGGGGGAAGAAGGTCGTGCTTCGCATCCCGGCGGGCACCCAGCCGGGCACCCGCTTCCGGATCGCGGGGCAGGGGATCAACCGAGACGGAAAGACCGGCGACCAGTACGTCGAGATCAAGGTGAAGATCCCGGAGACGCTCAGCGAGGAGGAGGAGACCCGCATTCGCGAGTTCGCGTCCGCCTCCGGCATGAAGTGGTGAGGTGCGCCCGCGTGCGCTTCGAAGCGGAGCGGCCAGCCGGGATGCATCGCCGCTCGAATCTCCCATGGCCGCGAGCGGCCACCCCGCAGGGCTGAAACGCGCCGCGCCGAGTGGTGTTGTTTCATTTCATAGGAATGCCGGGGGGGATTCTGTCCCGGCTTGCTAGCGTGTCCCGCTGACACGGCGGATCCGGCCGCCGCCGACCACCTGTTCCCCGTCGAAGAAGACGCTCGACTGCCCCGGCGTGACCGCGCGCGCCGGCTCCCGGAAGGACAGCTCCAACGCGCCCGGGCGGAGCGCTTCGACCGTGCAGGCCAGCGCCGGCGAACGGTAGCGGATCTGAACGTCAAGGCGCCGGCCCGGCTCCGGCGGCGGCGTCAGCCAGTTGAGGTCCCCGACCACCACGCCCCCGACATCCAGAAGGTGTCGCGGCCCGACGACGACCTCCCGCGTCTCCGGCCTGATCTCGAGCACGTGATACCGCTCCGGACGGCCGCCGCCGATCCCCTTGCGCTGGCCGACGGTGAAACCCGAGTAGCCGTCGTGGCGGCCCAGGACGCGGCCCCGGGGGTCGACGATGGTGCCGGGTGAAAGG
>CAZTOF010000143.1:0-1577 GCA_964615515.1 uncultured Gemmatimonadaceae bacterium | reverse complement strand
GGCTTGGAGGGCGCGCCGGGCGTGGCGGTGGGGGCGGACTCGGAAGTCACGGACCCGGCGGCCCCTGGGTTCCGGACGGCGGCCGGGGCAGCGCAGGCGAGGAGCAGAGCGGTTGCCAGCGCGGGTGATCTTCGCGGAAGTCTCATCTTCTCGCCTTCGCAACTTCACCTTCGGACAGCCGGGAGCATAAAGCCAAGGGGTGCCGCAAGTCCCCCGCCCACCCCGGAACGTGCGTTCTTCCACTGCATCCTGTCAACAGGAGATTACATATTGTCAACTCTACATTACATTCCTGGGCAAATTTCCCATTCGCCCGAATGGCAACGCAGAGCTTCACCGTCCGGCCCGGATGCATCGCCGGTCGAATCTCCGATGGCCGCGAGCGGCCAACCCCGCAGGGCCGAAACCCGCCACGCGGACCGGTGCCTGTTCCACAGGAACTTCCATGGCAGCCGCCAGCCGCACCGCGGGCCGAAACTCCCGTCCTGCACGGCGGAGTTTCACAGAAATGCCCCGGGGGTTTGTGCACGGGCCCCCGAAGCCGAAGTCGTCAGCGGTCAGTTCACCTCGCCCGGCAACCGCTTCACCACCACGGTCTGCACACCCAACTCGTCCCGTTCGATGAACGCCGCCAGGCCGTCCGGGCCGAACGCATCGGGAATCTCCGTCGCGCCCGCCCGGTAGCTCCCCACATACCGTCCCTCCATGTCCAGCACGTCGACAGGGCCGTCGCCGCTCCGTTCTTCCCCGCGCCTCCGCACCCAGATCCTGCCGTTCCACGTCGTGCTCAGGCCGCGGATGACGGGGACTTCGGCGAAGAACCGCAGGTTCCCGATGCGTTCGCGCTCCTCCGCCCTCTCCTCCTCCGGATCACCCTTGACGACCTGTCCGTTGATCACCATGGAGACCTGGCCGGACAGTTCTTCATCGGACCTGGCCTCGAGTTCCTCCAGCCGCCGGTCCTTCTCGGCCCCGATCACACGATCGGTCACCGCTTCCGGCGGGAAGGGCCGCGACAGGACGCGGGAGATTCCTTCGCCGACCGCGGCGATGTGGACGGCGTAGTCGGAAGAGTCCGAAAACGCCACCGTCCCGTCGGGAAGAACGCCCCAATGCAATTGGGGGGTGAACACGGGCGGGCCGCTCCATTCGCTGACACTCACGGCACCGTCACCCATGCGGACCATTCCCGACATTGGGTCCGCGCTGGCAGGCCGCCACCCCTCCGCGATCGTATCCTTGACGACTTCATCCCCGGACAGGATCACACGCTCAATCGCCCGTGTGGTCGGATCGGCCCGTTTCGGCCGCCCTGCGCCGGCAACGCTCGTAACCGAGAGCGCCATCATCGATCCGCTCCCGGTGCTCGTGACCAGCGCATCGGTGCCGCGCTGGGCCATGTGCGCCGCGACGGCCGTGTACGACGGATCTCCCCCCATCCGGACCATGCGCCGGAACTCGCCGTTCGCGTCAAAGACCTGGTAGGCACGGTGCCCCATGTCCACCACCACCACCCGCCCGTCCTCCATGACAACCATCTCCACGGCGTTGCGAAACTCCCCCGGGCCCTCGCCCTC
>CAZTOF010000142.1:0-2012 GCA_964615515.1 uncultured Gemmatimonadaceae bacterium | reverse complement strand
CCCCGCGGGTCGGGACGGTGGACGGGGCGGGCCTCGTGACCGCCACGGGCAATGGATCGGCAACGATCACGGCCATGGCGGGGAGCATCGCGGGCACCGCCGAGATCACGGTGGCGAGCGATCAGGGGAACAACGACCGGGCGGCGCTGGTCGCGCTCTACGAAGCAGCCGGCGGGCCGAATTGGACGAAGAGTGAAGGTTGGTTGACGGACGCGCCGCTCGGCGACTGGGAGGGTGTCTGGGGTCACCGACGGGCGGGTGTCGCACATTGCCCTCTTCAGCAACAACCTCAAGGGTCACATCCCGCCCGAGGTGGGCGATCTCACCGGACTGGTGGAACTGTCGTTCTCCTTCAACGACTTGACCGGTCCGATCCCGCCGGAGCTGGGCAAGCTTTCGAGCCTCGTTGATCTCTCGCTCGAAGACAACGGTTTGACCGGGTCGATCCCGCCGGAGTTGGGCGACCTGTCCAGCCTGAAGGCGCTCAGGCTCGGTCACAACAGTTTGTCGGGGCCGATCCCCGCCGACCTGGGCAGGCTTGCGAGCCTCGTCCAGCTCTCGCTCGCCCGCAACGAGCTGACCGGGTCGATCCCGCCGGAGCTGGGTGATCTGTCCAGCTTGGAATCGCTTTGGATCCCCCTCAACAGTTTGACCGGGTCGATCCCGCCGGAACTGGGCAGGCTTTCAAACCTGAGGGACCTGGGGCTCCACTCGAACGAGCTGTCGGGCTCGATTCCCCCGGAGCTGGGCGCGCTCAGCGGTCTGCAAAGGCTGTTCCTCGGCTGGCAACTGCTGTCGGGTCCCATTCCGCCGAGTCTCGGCGACCTGGCCGAGCTGCGGGACCTCGAACTCGGCCCCAACCGTCTCGTCGGCCCGATTCCGCCGGAGCTGGGCAACCTGGCTGAACTGAAGGTGCTGAACTTTCAGAGAAACGACCTGGGCGGGCCGGTGCCCGCCGAGCTCGGTCAGCTTGCGAAGCTTGAGATTCTGTGGTTCGTGGGCAACCCGGGACTTGCCGGTCCGTTGCCGTTGTCGCTGACCGGCCTGACATCCCTGAAGAAGATGACCCTGAGTTCCACCGGCCTCTGCGTCCCGCAGACGACGGCGTTCGATCTGTGGCTACGGGGCCTGGAGGAAGTGTGGGCCAGACCCTGCGAGATCGTCGAGGACAAGGACCGCAACATTCTCAGGGAATTCTACAGGTGGACGAACGGCGACGACTGGACCAACAGCGAGAACTGGCTGACCGACGCGCCGCTGGACGACTGGCACGGCGTGACGGCGGACACGGCCGACGTGGTCTCGGGGCTGGAACTCGCGGACAACGGCCTGTCGGGCCTCGTCCCGCTGGAGACCGGGGACCTGTCGCACCTCAGGACGCTGGCGCTGGGCGGCAACGCCGGACTCGGCGGAGAACTGCCGGAGCGGATGCTGCGGCTGGCTCTGCTGTCGACGTTGCGGCTCGAGGGCACCGGGCTCTGTCTGCCGGGCGCGAAGCGGTTCCGGGACTGGCTGGGTCGGATCGGGGACGCGGAGGTCGCGCTGTGCCCGGACGACCACGGCAACGATGCCTGGGGCGCGACCGTGGGCAGGCTCGGCGAACGATTCGAGGGCAGGATCGAGAGCGCCGGGGACGAGGACTGGTTCCGTCTCGACCTCGCCGGAGCCGGGACGCTGACCCTGGAATCCGAGGGCGAAACCGCCCTCTTCGGCGCGCTCTACGATGGCGAGAACCAACTCCTGGGGTTCGATGACGAAGGCGGCGTGCTGCTCGTGACCAACGTCGGTCCCGGGTCCCACTATCTTCAGGTGGGCGGGCTCTACTCGAATACCCGGGGGGCCTACACGGTCAGGGCATCCCTCGAGCCGCGCGCCCCGGCGGTGGACGCGTACCTCACACAGCCCGTGCAGTCGCACGACTTCGGGGTGCCGCTGGTGGCGGACGAGGAGGCGCTGCTGCGGGTGTTCGTGATGGCCGACTCCGGAGTGGCCGCGTCGATGCCGCCGGTTCG
>CAZTOF010000141.1:0-1862 GCA_964615515.1 uncultured Gemmatimonadaceae bacterium | reverse complement strand
TGCGGTCTGGATCGACGTGTGAGCTGGACCAAACAGGTTCCGCACCGGTGTCCGCGTCCCCCCTGGCAACCGGGGGAACGCGGACACCGGCTTGCTCACTTGGATGCGCGGTAGATTGCGACCTTCGGGACCATCGCATCCGTGTATTCCAAGACGCTGACGGCGGGTTCTCCGTCCAGAGTCAGCAGACGCACCCCAGCCGAATCCCACGTCCGGAATCCGACGTGTACGCCAGCGTCAAGGTCGAATACGTCAAGACGCGTATCGCGGTAGCCATCTGCTTGGTGTTGTTCGATGACGACTTCCTGGCCGATGGTCGTCAGTTCCGCGTCCCGCCAGCCGGGATCCGCAATGCTGGTCAGCATCCAGAGCTCCCCGGACGGACTCGTTGCTAGCGACCGGAGCAGCGTGGGAGGCAGGTCCTTGCCAATTTCGGGATACGCAGTCACCCGGGGGAACCATGGGAGCTCTCCCTCAATGCTCCGGACGAGGTTTCCGTCCAAAGACCATTCTGCGATCGACGGCCGCGCAGCCTTGCCCACCCATAGGGTCCCGGTGGCGCTCACTTGACTCGCCGCCACCGAGCCCGCGTAGGGATCGGTCACCGCCCAGTTGGGGCCGACCGCCCCGAAGTGACGCACCGGCTCACCTGTAGCCACGTTGACGACGTGCAGCGGTTGGGCCACGAAGTCCGGTCGGCGATCAATGGCGGCCATGACTATGTGGTTGTCGTCCACGGGCATGAAGTCGCCCGTCCCCACCATCGAGTGCCGTGCTTCTCCAAGCGTTTGCCCGGTTCGGTCGAACGACAGCCAATAGCGCCTTCGCCAGTCAAGTGTCACGATCCGGTTGCCCACGAAATTCACATCCACGATTCCCCCGATCTCTCCGGGGCCTTCGCCGGATCGACCCACGAGATGCAGAAACCGCCCGCCGTGATCGAAGACCTTCACTGGTCCCGCGCTGGGCTTGATGAACACCAGATAGCCTTGAACCTCATGCCAGCGCACGAACACGTCCCCGCCCTCGATGATCCCCGGTCCCTCGGCGTCACCCAGGCGCACCACGAGATCCATCTCCACGTCGCATTGCCGGCAGGGGGCAAGCTCGTCCCAGCGGGTGACTGTCTGACCGAGGAGCCCGCTGGGCCAACCCGCCGCAGCGAGCCCAGCAAGAAACGTTCCTGTGACTACTGCGGAGGTTAGGGGGAACATCATTCGATTCCCAGTTCACGTTGCTGGGCCGGAGTCAGCTCTACCGAGGCCAGAACCAAGCCCTCGCAACCCATGATCTGAACGGCCCGTCTGTCCTGATTCAGGAGCAGATTGGCCTCCGCCCGGCCAATGGAGGCCAAGGTACTCGCCGGAATCGACGGGATCATCTGGATCAGGGTTCGCAGATCATCGGGAGCCAACGTGTACGTCGGGTCGCATTGGTGAGCGGAGCAACCCGCGCCGCCGACACACGCATGCAACTCACCGCCGTCGTTTCCGTACGGGGTCGACTCGTTGAGGTGGGCACCCGCTCCCGAACATGGCGACAACTCGCAGTTGGTGCTGCAGGACGAGGCGTCGTAGTCGAGGAGGGTGAGGACCATGGTCTCCATGTCCGGGTCGTCCGGATCGCCTGGGGTGTCGGTCCACGCCACGGAAAGCGTGCTGGACGCCACCAGCACTGCCCCGACGGATGGAATCACCGCAGCGAATCCGGGAACGATGTGAGTCAGCCACTTGTTCATGAGAGTCTCCTTTCGGATTGATGTGATCGATGTGGGGTTGCCCCGCTTTCGCGGACGGTTAGTTGTTGGGGTTGATGGTGTATGATGTGGTTTCTTTTCTCGCCTCTCAAGGGTTAGAGAGGGG
>CAZTOF010000140.1:0-2905 GCA_964615515.1 uncultured Gemmatimonadaceae bacterium | reverse complement strand
GTGCTGAGGCTGCACCTGCTGGGGGATGCGTTTTTCTAGGACCGGTTGCCAGCCGCGGCGCCCGGCATTAATTTGTTGGATTATGAAACCTATTGTGAAGCAAGCCCTGTTCCGGCTCTGCGTTCCCGCGGCGTGCGTGGCGGCCCCGGCCGCGGGCTCCGCGCAGCACGTCTTCGCCTCGACGCATTCGGCAACGCTGCCGACCGCGGCCGCAACCGGTGCGGGGGTCGTCCTGGTCGAGGTTTCCCACCGGTTCGGCTACCTGTCGGACGGCGCGGGCGATCTCTGGGGACTGGACGGGTTCGTGCTCAATCGCCTCGGCCTGGCGTTCGCGGTCCACGACCGGGTCGCCCTGGGGATTCTCCGTTCCAACAGCCGGGACAACCTGGAGTTGAACGCGCGTTTCGCGGGACTGGCCCTCGATGCCGCGACGGGTCCGGTCGAATTCGCCGTGCAGACCGGGGTGGCGTGGAACCTGCAAACCGACACCGTGGACGATCACGGGGGTCATCAGCACTACATCCTGCCGGGTGGCAACGCGGGAAACGGTAGTGACGACGAGACGGCCGAAGCCAACGAGATGCAGGCCTATGGCCAGTTGATCGTGAACGCCCTGTTCGCCGGTCGCTTCGCTCTGGGTGTCGTCCCCACTCTGCTGTGGAATCCCCGGATTCAGAGCCATGACGCGGAGACCACCGTTTCAGTGGGCGTGAACGGCCAACTGTACCTGGACCGCACGTGGAGCCTGATCGGCGAGTGGATCGTCAGCCAATCCCGGGAGGGTCAGAAGTACGACTCCGGGTCCTTCGGCGCCGAAATCCGCACGGGCGGGCACTTCTTCAAGCTGCTGGTCACCAACCAGCACCAGATGAACCCGACTCAGACCCTGGCCGGCGCGGCCGAGGATTTCCTCGATCCGGGATCGTGGCGCTTCGGCTTCAATATCGAGCGGAGGCTCGGAGGGCTGTCGAGGATGAAGTGAGGGGCGGCCCATCGGTCTCCACGGTCGCGGTCGCCGAACGGGTGGGGAAACCGGCGTCCGCCGGGAAGTTGCTGATCCTCACCGAGTAGGCTCCCGGTTCGATGCCGTCGAAGCGGAAGACGCCGTCGGCCGCCGTCTCGGTGTGGGCCCTTGTGTTGAGGGTGACCAGTACGCCATCGATTCCCGTGCCCTCGACCGTCACCTTGCCCGTGATGGAACCGATCGGGGGGGCGCAGGCGGTGACGATTGGGATTCCCAGGAGAGGGGCGATTGCGAGAAGCTTCGGTCTGGTCATTTCGGGGCTCCCCTGCCGGTTCTGGCGAGCTTGAGAATCGGTGACTGCCTGTGTGAACATCCACGGGTGGAATCTGTTGCGAGCAGGTGTCGCCGGGAAAGAGAGCCGGTTTGGTTTGCTGCCCGGCATGTCAAGTCAAAGCTCCTTTGCTGCACTGGTCGAAAGCCCCTTCGCGATCGTGTCCCAGACAAGGCCCTGCGCCTGAACCCGGCCCAGCTTGCCACGGCTCCGTGTCTGCCCATTTTCTGAGTATCCGGCGTTGGTTGACTGGCTTGGCGGTCCCCTGGCTACAAGTCCAGCAAGAACCGAAATATGCCGCTTCACCCCCAGGACCGACCGGCGTGCCGCGTTTGACCCGGCGCCGAGCCGTCCCGATTGTCGTAGGGGCTTCACACCGGGATCGTTCACGCGATGGAGGACACCCCAGCATCGTGGACACGGACACACCGCATGACCGTGACGAGGAGCCCCGCCCCCTGGACGACCCGGCGGGCGGGCTTCCCCTCTTCGACCGCCAATGGCGCATCGAGTCCCTTGCCGGGAGGCTGCGCGAAAAGGCGGGAGATTTCGAGCGCGGGAACTTCAGGGCTCGGCGCGACATCGAGGAGGGCGTTCTCCTCCCCCTCCTGCGGCACCTCGGATGGAATGTGGAGGATCGATCAGTGGTGGTGCCCGGCTTCGAAGCCCCGGGCGGCATGGTCGACTTCGTCCTCTGCCATCCTCCTGGCCATCCGCGAATCCTCGTCGGGATCGGAGCTCTACCGGGATCGGTTGACGCCCCTGGCAACCACCCGTTCCGCGACTGCTCCATCCCGGCCATCCAGTTGGCGGTCTCGGAGGACGGTCGCCGCTGGAGATTCCATTTTCCGGCCGGGCGGGGAAGCATCCGCAACCGGGAGTTCGCCCGCTTCGACATCGTGGACGACGCGAGCGAAGACGTCGCCGAAGCCCTGGACACATACCTGTCATTCCACGCCGTCAAGGCGGGGGAGGCATTCCGCCAGGCCGAGCTGGACTACAGAGACCGTCGCTTTCCGGCCGAAGCTCACGGGGCGTGGCGCCGTTCCGTGGCGGGACGCGAGGTTATCCGCCGCTTCCTGCGCGAAATGGAGGAGACCATTGGCGTTCCAGCCAACCGAAGGCGGGCGCTGGGCTTTGTCCGCGGCCAGCTCAGCTCGATTCGCTGGCCGCCGGACCCCCCGGACCCGAAACCCGCGCGCCGGGTCGAGGTGGGCGACAGGGTGTGGGTCTACGATTTCGAGTCCCGCGAGATCATCGTGCGAATGGTCGTGGGCAGCGAGCCGGACTGGGACAAGGGGGAGGTCTCGCGCGACTCGGCCGTCGGCCATGCGTTGCTCGGAGCCCGCGAGGGAGAGGAAAGGGAGGTCCCTCTGCCACGTCGGGAACCGATGCACGTTCGAATCGTGCTGATACGGAGTTGAGGGAGGTAGAAGTAAATCATGCTAGTGTCACGTCACACGTGATAGGTCGTAAGTCGGCGGGTGCTGAAGAGCGCCATCAAGACGTGGCGGCGCGTCGCCCGGGTGATCCCGCCGGGGCGCAACCCCGACTTCGCGGCGGGGATGGAGCGGGTGGGCTCGACTGACAGAACGCTGGGAAGGGAACGG
>CAZTOF010000139.1:0-1673 GCA_964615515.1 uncultured Gemmatimonadaceae bacterium | reverse complement strand
CGCTCTTGATGTGGGCCACCGCGGCCTCGGTGGTTCCGGGCGCAACGGCAATGGCCGGGGCGCGGAGGATCTCGAAGAGCTGGTCGGCCGTGATCCGCCGGATCCTGTGGCGCTTGAGAAGGCTCTCCAGCGTCCGGCGCTGGATCCGCCGGGCCTTCGCGGGTGTCGGAGCCTTGGCCCAGAGGTCGAGGAACCAGGGCTCGACCACGCTTCCGACCGCTTCCAGGATCTGCGGGTAATAGCGCCACAACTGGTCACGCACCCGGTTCGACAGGCGAGTGCGGTCCCGCGTGAGTTCCTCGAAGATCCGCGACCACGCCCTGAGTTCGATGACGACCGGGTCAACGGGGTCTATCCTGCGGAAGTGATGAAGATCGGTCCTCAGAGCGTCGGCAAGGACGCGGGCATCGAGGCTGTCGTCCTTGGCTCCGGCGGGCGAGAAGCGATCGCGGAACCGGTCGAGCTGCTTCGGATTGATCGAGTAGACCGCGAACCCCCGGTCCATGAGACTCTCGACGACCGGCCCGTGCGGGACTTCGATCGCCACCGGAATGTCAGGGGCCGATCCGCCGCACTGGACGACGATCCAATCGGCCATCTCCGCCAGCCCCGCACCCCCATGGCGGAAGGTGCGTTCCTCCCGCTTCGATGAGTCGCCGCTGACCACGCAGACGTGATGCGTTTCCGATGCCCAGTCCACGCCGGCGAACCAGGCCTTGGGTTCTACCATGCTTCCTCCCGATTGAAGGTTGTTGGACAGGCGTATGTCCGTGGTCGCCGCGATGCTCGCCGGTCCCTGTACTGGCGCTCGATGGCGCGAACTCCCCACTGGGCATCCATCGCGGCTCCGGGCCGGGGCACAAGTCCCCCTCGGGTGCTCTGTGGCACTGGGTCGCTCAGGTTACTCCCGGCCTGGTCGCCCGTCGCTGCTTGAACGTCTCTTCGATCTAGCGAGAAGTCTGTCTGGAGGGTACAGGGTCGCTCCCGCCACGGCCTCAGCGGCCCGTCCGGCAACGCAAGGACGAGCCGCGAGGCCGCAAGACACGGCCGCGCAAGCGGATGGACGGAACGCCGCGTGTGAATCAACGGAGGCCGGATTCGTGAATCGGCCCCCCATGTCGAAATCACAGCGCGGTGCGGCCGTAAGTCGCGCGGCGCTCATCGGTAGCGAGCCCCGGCGAGGCGCACCGTCTGCCACGCGGTGCCGCGACGGATCGACCCGCGCCCTCCCTGGCTGCGTATCCGTTTGGTCAGCGCGACGCTGCGCTTCATGGCGGCCTGAAGCCCGCCGAATTCTTCGAGGACTTGGATCGCGCCCTGAAGGATTGCGCGCTCGATCCGGGCGATCTCGTCGTGGATCTCCGGGTCGGACTCGGCGACACCATCCTCGGCCCAGCCGCGCATGACCCGCTCGGCCCGGTCGATCTCGCGCGACCTGCGCGCGACGGCGACGACCTCGACGGACCGGCCCAGCCGCGTGAGCGCGCGCCACAGCCCCCGGTGCGCGTTGCCCCAGGAGCGGAGCGCCGTCGAGGTGTCGTGGCCGGGGTCCACGTAGACGAACATCGCGCGGGCCGAGTCCAGCGCGACGGGCAGCTTGACGGGGAAGTGGCGGCGGGTGTTCCCGGCGGATCCCCGGTAGACCCGCACGGGGAGGTGGGCGCGTTCGATCC
>CAZTOF010000138.1:0-2201 GCA_964615515.1 uncultured Gemmatimonadaceae bacterium | reverse complement strand
GAACCGCGCGGATTCCCCCACGCTCCGCTAGCAGCCGGTGGACATAATCCCCCCGGCATTCGAACGGCGATGCATCCGCGCCGGCCGCTTCGCTTCACCCGTCCACACTGTAAAGCACACATTACATTATGTCATGTCGGCTATACATTTTGCCACTCCAAGGCTTCGCTCTGCGTTGCTCCTCGGGCGAACAGCTCCGCTATTCACCTCTCGTCGCGCCCTGCCAGCCCGGTGCCTCGCCGTTCTCGGTGCTCGCGGGGCTTTATCCACGGACTGCTAGATTCATCTAACGCCAACGAGGGTGCGCCTGTCGCCAAAGCGCCGGGCCGCCCCGCCACCCGCGACCCCGAACTCGACTCCGTCCCCATGAAAAAGGCTCTCGGCTTCCTCGCAGGACTCGGTCTCCTCTCCCTGGCCGGCGGCGCGGCCCGTACAGCCTACCTGGGATGGGGAGGCGGCCACACCGATGTCGGCTTCTGGTGGACGGTCATCGCGAGCTTCCTGGCGATTGCGGCGCTCGGGACACTCGTCGGGACGGCGATCCACAGCCGCACGACAGGGTAGCGCCTTGCCGGCCCGGCCGTGTACGAGAGCGGCGAAGTGCGCCGACACGGGACAACCTGCGGGGCGGTGTGGTTCATCCCATGGCAAGCGGGCCCCATCGCGGCTGTCATGACCCTCCCGGTACACACCGGTCGCCCGGCGAAGAACCTCACGCAGACGGAACCGTTTCCCGGCTGACGGGATAGGAACCACATGAACAGCACGGTCACAGGCCAGCGCGGGACCGCGCAGCGAACACGCTCGCGCCGCCGCGGGGATCGCCGGGGGCTGGTTGTGGCCCTCGCGGCCTCGACGCTTGCCCACATGGCGTTGATCGTGCTCTATCCCTTCTTCTCGGGCCGCTATACCGCCGCTCCGTTCTCTCCCTACGAGCCGCCCGCCCGTGAAGCCGAGGGGATACGGGTCGTGCGGATCATCGAGGTCACCTCCCCCGAGGCCGAGACTCCCGGCGATCCGCTCGAGGTGCAAGAGGTGGAGCAACCCGAAATCGTCGCGGACGGGCCCGCCTTCGAGGAGGAAACCCGGCTCCGGGCCCCCGAGCTGTATCGGTATCTTCCCGCCTGGGAGCGGCTGCGGCTCAGCCATGGCGACCGCCGCCTCTGGAACCCGATCGACCCCGCCCTTACGGCGCCCACCCCCGATCAGATCCTCAACCTCGAGATCGCGGCCGCGATCGAGGCGGGTCACGATTCGGCCGCGGCCGAGGCTGAGCGCGCGCGGCGGGCGCTGGACTGGACGCACACCGACGAGGACGGCAGGAGATGGGGGGTCTCGCCCGGCAAGATCCACCTGGGTGACGTGACCATTCCCCTGCCCTTCGGCTTCGGCCCGCCTCCCGACTACAGCGGTGACCGGGCCGAATGGGCCTTCCGCATGGCGGACATCGAACGTGCCGCCAGAACGCTGGCCGTCCGCCGGAGCCTGCAGGAACGCAACGAAGTGATGAAGAAGCGGCGTGAGGCGCAGGCCCGGAAGGAGAAGGAAGAGAGGGAGAAAGGGAAGGCCGTGGTGCTGCCGGTCGTGCGGCCCGACACGATCTCCGGCCGGCCGCGGCGGCGATAGCAGGCAGCCCGTGGAAAAGATCCCCCCGGCCGTGTTGCCCACGACCTTCGACCCGGCCGCCGTCGAAGCACGCATCCTGCGCATGTGGGTGGAGGGCGGCTACTTCGGCGCCGCGGCCGCAGACGTGGAGGCCGGGGGTGATCCGTACGTGATCGTGATCCCGCCGCCGAATGTCACCTCCGTCCTGCACATGGGGCACGGCCTGAACAACACCATCCAGGACGTGCTCATCCGCTGGCGGCGGATGCAGGGAAGGGTGACGCTCTGGGTTCCCGGAACCGACCACGCGGGCATCGCGACCCAGAACGTGGTCGAGAGGCGGCTGGCCGAAGAGGGGAAGACCCGCCACGACCTGGGCCGCGAAGCCTTCCTGCAACGTGTCTGGGAGCACGTCGACCTGACGGGAGGCCGGATCCTGGAGCAGCTCAAGGCGATCGGCTGCAGCTGCGACTGGACCCGGGCCCGGTTCACCCTCGACGAAGGATTATCTCAAGCCGTAAGAGAAATATTCGTAAGACTTTACGAAGATGACCTCATCTATCGCGGCGAGTACATCGTCAACTGGTGCCCGCGCT
>CAZTOF010000137.1:0-19625 GCA_964615515.1 uncultured Gemmatimonadaceae bacterium | reverse complement strand
GTTGGCAAGGACAAGCGGGGGGAAAGGTTGCGACGGGAGCGGGGCCAACGCCAGTACCGGGCGAACAGCACGGCGAAGGCACCCGCTACGTCCCGAAGACCGACGCCAGCATATCCCGGTTGAAGCCGACCACCAGCGTGGTGCCGACCTTCATGGTCGGAGCCCTGAGCTTCCCCCAGCGGCTGACCATCAGCCTGGCGAGCTCGTCGTCCGCCGGCCGGTCGTCGGCCGAGAGGTCCACGCGGACGACCTTCCTGCCCTTGGCGACGCAAAGCTCGGTCATCCCTTCGAGCAGGGTGAGGGCTTCGTCCGCGACCACCGGGTCCCGGGTCGCGTTTCGTGTCTCGGCCGCCTCGATTCCGTTCTGCGCAAGAAACTCCTGCGTGCGTTTGCAGCCGGTTCAGCCGGGGCGGTGATACCGCCATTCGAGGTTCTGACTCACTGGATGTCTCCTTGTTCTCACGGATTGACAACGGTCACTCGAAACTAAGGTCGCGCACCTCCACGCGCTCGACCCCCAGCTCGTCCGTCGCGATTCCGACGACCTGGCCGCGGCTGACCTCCTCGATCCGGAAGGATGCGGGGACATCGACACGCCCGAAATGGACGCCGTCGGCCGCGAACACGTCCCAGTGGTCCATTGACTCGCCCCGCATTCTGTGACGCCGAGCCCAGAGGTCTCCGGTATCGGCGAAGAGAACGAGGGTGTAGGCCGGGAGCGACTCCGGCAGCTCCAGACTCCGGTATTGCTCCAGCTGCTCGCGGACCCACGCTTCGTCGCGCTGGCGGCCGCCGGGATTCCGGACGTAGGTCTCCAGGTGCCGATCCGTCCGCGCCGGCGGGGCTTCATCGAGGCGCGCGATCAGGCGGAGGTCGCCGGCTTCGTCGAAGACCCTGATCTCGTACGTGGCGCCGTTCGTGAACGCGACGCCGTGCGCGGATCCCCTGGCGATGGATCTCGGCGAAAACGGCACGGCCACCATCTCCACGACGTCCGGGCCGCGCTCCGAAGACAGTACGGCCCGGGACTGGTCGATCCCCTCCGCGACGGTGTCGATCAGGGTGCCGTCAAAACGGTGGCGCAGGAACAGGAGCCTCTGATCCTCGTACCCGAACATGCTCTCCATGATGTCCTCCAGCGACCCTGTCACGGTCCGCCCGAAGGGGTTCCGATAGCTGAAAAAGGACGCTCTGCTCAGCACCGCACCGGTTCCGCCGAGTCCGACCGGAAGGACGATCAGGTCTTCCGGGTTGGAGAAGGTTGCCGTGCGCACCGACGCGTCCTCCGCGCCGAACCGTGTAATCCGGTCCAAACGGTAGTCCAGCGCGAGTATGCCGCCATCGGAAAGCACCCAGGCACCGGTCAGGTCCAGGAATTCCCCGGGGGCCTCGCCTTCCCTGCCCAGCGACCGCAGCCAGCCCCCATCCCGGTCGAAGACGCGGATCTCGAGGGCTTGCCCGTCAGCCACGATCACGTTGCCCTTCGCGTCACGCGCCACCGACTCGATATCGCCGAAGAGCAGCTCCTCCGGGCCGTCGAGGAGGCCGATCGAGAGCGCGGGTTCCGGGGCCAACTCCGCGAAGACCACATCGGCGGGCGGGCTGGTGACGATTCGGGTACCTGCCGAGTCGGTGACCTCGACGCCGGAAGGGGTGGCTTCGGGGGATTCGCTGCATGCGGCGTGCAGGATCGCGGCTGCCGCGACGAACGTGTATCTCATGCTCACCTCACGAGCGTAGGGCTATCGCTCAACCAGGTTGAGGTCCGGTATCTCGACACGCTGCTCGTCCAGGTCCCTCGACCGGTGTGACACACCACCCTTGCCGCACCTCGCCGCATCCGCGTAAACTCGCAGCCGAACGACGCGTGTCCGACGCGCAAAGATAGGTCCCACACGCCCAACGGACGACCCGAACCCCCCTTAGGAGACCTCCCGATGAACCGTTCCCTGGTGCTCATTCCAACCCTCGTCGTGCTGGCCGCCGGGTGCCAGTTCGAAGTCGACACCTCCGGCCTGGCGACGGACGCCCCGCCCGTCGTCGAGTACATCAATCCGCGGTCGCCCGCCGACGGCGAAGTCGCGCCCTTCAGCGGGGCGGTCTGGGTCGGCAACACGCTCTACGTGTCCGGAATGCTCGGACTGGAGGGCGGCCAGGTTCCCGAGACGCCCGAGCAGGAGGCGACCAACGTCCTCGACAACGTCAAAGGCGTGCTGGAGACCGCGGGGCTGACCATGGACGACCTCGTGGTGGTGCAGGTGCATGCCTCCGACGTAGGGGACTACGGAGCCTTCAACAGCGTGTACCGCACGTACTTCACCACCGAGTTCCCGGCGCGGGCCTTCCTCGGGTCGGGGACGCTCCTGTTCGGGGCCCGCTTCGAGGTGATGGGGATCGCAGTGCGGCGCGCTGCGGGGGCGGCGGAGACGGGTTAGGTGTCAGGAGCCCGCGGGCATGCCCCCAGCCACGCCGCCGGATTGATCCACGGACCGCCGAAACCATCCGGCACCTCGTGACCCTGCGCGTCTGCGTCGCGGGCGTGACCGGGTGGACCGGCCGCGCCATCGCCGGTGCCGTGCTGCGGTCGGAGGAGCTGCGGCTGGTGGCGGGGCTGGCGCGCGAGACGGCCGGCCGGGATGTGGGCACCGCCATCGGCCGCGACAGGCCGGCCGGAGTCGCGATCACGGCCGATTCCGCGAGGGCCCTGGCCGCCAATCCCGACGTCTGGATCGACTACACGCACCCTGCGGCGGTGAAGGGGCATGCCTTGGCCGCACTCGAGGCGGGTGTCCGCGTGGTGATCGGCACCTCCGGACTGAGCGCGGCCGACTACCGCTACCTCGACGCGGCCGCCCGCGTCGCGCACTCCGGCGTGATCGCCGCGGGAAACTTCTCCCTCACGGCCGCCCTCCTCAAGCACCTGGCCGGGATCGCCGCCCGGCACCTGCCCCACCGCGAGATCGTCGACTTCTCGCATGCGGACAAACCCGACGCCCCCAGCGGCACGGCGCGGGAGCTGGCGGACTACCTGGCCACGATCGCACCCAACCGGCTATCCCGTCCGGTCGACGACATCCTCGGAGAGCCCGCCACCCGGGGTGCATCGCTCGCCGGAACCCAGGTGCACTCGGTGCGGCTGCCGGGGTACGTACTCTCGGTCGAGGCGCTGTTCGGGCTGCCCGGCGAACGGCTGACCATACGGCACGATGCGGGCCTGAGCCCCGAACCCTACGTGGCCGGCACGCTGCTCGCCGTCCGCAAGGTCGGGGAGGTGACGGGACTGGTCAGGGGTCTGGACAAGCTGCTCTTCGGTTGAAGTCCCCACACCCCAGAATCACGTCGCGCAGCGCCCCGATCCCCTCCAGGGCCCGCTCGACGTGCGCCATCGTGTTGTAGACGTGCGGGCACAGCCGCAGCCCCCCCGTCCCCGCCCCCGCGATCCCGTGCTCCTCGTACAAGCCGTCAAGCGCCGCGCGCCGGTCCCCCGGCACCTCCATGACGCACACGCCACCCGAAAGGCCCGGGTCCATCGGCGTCACCAGCGTCATCCCCAGCTCGGCCATCCCCTCCTTGAGCGCAGTCGCCAGCCGGATCACCCGCCCTTCGACCTCCGCCGCGCCGATCGCCGCGTGGAACTCCGCCCCGGTCCCCACCGCCGCCAGGCACGCGTCGTCCCGCTGCCCCAGCGACTCGAACTTGCGCGCGCCCCGCACGTCGGGCTCTGCGTCGTTTCCCCACCCCGGTGCCACGATGTTGGGCCAGATTTCGCCGATCCGGTCCTCGCGCACGTAGAGCAGGCCCGCCTCCTTCGGTCCCATGAACCACTTGTGCGCGGACGCGGCGTAGGAGTCGCAGCCGAGCTCGCGCAGGTCGACATCCAGCGCTCCCCAGGTCTGGGCGCCGTCCACGTGCACGTGGATGCCGCGCCGGTGCGCCACCTCGCACAGCTCCCGCACCGGGAGGCGGACGCCGCTCACATTCGACACGTGCGTGAGCGACAGCACGCGGGTGCGATCGGTCAGGGCCGTGGCGAAGGGATCGATGAGCGCGTCGATCGAGGGCGGGCGGTGCGGCACGGACACGCGCTTCACCACGATCCCGAAGCGCGCCGCCCGCACCTCCCAGGCGACGTTGTTGGTGGGGTGATTCTGGTCCCAGATGACCACCTCGTCGCCGGCGCGCAGCGGAACGCCGTTGTTGATGGTGTTGTTGGCCTCGCTGGTGTTGCGGACCAGCGCGATCTCGTCGGAGCTGACTCCGAGCTGGGCGGCCACCGCGCTCCGCGACGACTCGGTGAGGCCGCGGAACCTGGCGCGGTTGTTGAAGGAACAGTCCCGGTCGATGTCGCGCGTCAGTTCCTCCACGCGGGCGGCCACCGAACGGGGGGAGGGGCAAAGGTTGGCCGCGTTCATCGGGACGCGTTCCTCGCGGAAGGCGAACTGGGCGCGGACCAGCTCCCAGTAGGATTCGTCGCGAGGTGTGGTGCCGGAGGGGAGCGGGCGTGGGGCGCGGGTCCCCGGGCGAACGCCGGTGAGCGCGGCCGGGGTGGCGGCGGCTCCGGCGGCCAGCGTGGCAAGGAAGGTTCGGCGCGTGGATGGTGTGGTCATGGTCGCTCTCCGGTACTGACCGGCCACCGGCCATTGCCGGACCGGGCTTCTCGCTGATCATAGGTGTCGGCGGGTGGTTGGGGCCATGCCCGCCGGCTGTCTCCGCGGCCAATGGATGTGTCCTCCGCGGCAGGCTTCCCCGCCATGCCGCCAAGGGCCGACCTCCTTGTGAAGCTTTTCACGATGTTATGTCAACATTACATTTTGTCATGTATAGTATACACTCCTCCCGTCCGGGCCATCGTACGTCGTCCCTTTCACCCCTGACCGGGCCGCCCCCGCGCCACAATCCACAAGGAGATCCCCCGTGCCCCTGATCGCCCGCCGCATGAGCCGCCTGGGCACCGAGAACGCCTTCAAGCTCGGCGACGACATCCGGCGGTGCGTGGACCGGGGGATGAGGTGATCCGCTTCAACCTCGGCTCTCCCGACTTCCGCAGCGCCCCGCACCTCAACCGGGTCGCAGAGCTACGTGGACGAGGGCGACGAGGTGGTCTATCCCTCACCCGGCTTCCCGATCTACGAATCGTGGGTGCGCTTCACGGGAGCCGTCCCGGTGCCGCTCCTGCTGTCACGCGAGGAGCTGGCCGGGATCGCGGAGCTGGTCCGGGAGCGGTGCCGCCCCGACGTCCGCATCTACTCCGACGAGATCTACGAGCAGATCCTCTTCGACGGCCTCGAGCACGAGAGCATCGTTTCGCACCCGGGCATGCCCGCGCGGACGGTGCTGGCCAGCGGTCACTCCAAGGGCTTCGCAATGACCGGGTGGCGGCTCGGCTGGGCGCTGCTGCCGACCGAGGAGGAGGCCGCAGTCTTCGAGCGGCGCAGGAACTGGATCGTGCCGGCGCTGAACGCGGTCCCCGGGGTGAGGTGCCGGATGCCCCGGGGGGCCTTCTACGTCTTCCCCGACGTCTCGGGGCTGTGCGCGCGCCTGGGCGTGAACGAGGCTTGTGAAACGTTTCACAAAGGGACGGACGGCCGACGAGGGTTTCGCGGAATTCGTGGAGAGCGGGGACGGCGAGCTGCTCTTCGGCTGAGTGGGCGCCCGGCCCTCGCCGGCTATCGCGGACCGCCGGTCGGAACACCCCTCGTGATCGTCACCTTCGCGCTGCCTTCGCCCGGGAGCGGGCCTCCGTCCCAGTCCCGGATCATGGCCCGGATCCTCCCGGTGGCCGGATCCGTCAGCACGGCCATCTCGGATTCTCCGTCCCGGGTCAGGGCATGCTCTCCCTCGGGCCCCGTGAGCACCAGCCGCTCCAGGTCGTCGGCCCACTCCGGCTGGTAGGGAACGAGGAAGACGAAGGCGGATCCTCCGAACTCGAGCGGGGTCGGGGTGAACGAAAGCGAGAACTCGGTCTGTCCGTCGGCGCCGAGCCCATCCACCCGGTACGGGCCGGCGGCCTCGGGAAGCGCCCGCGGTCCGTCCACCACGAAGGCGGGATCCAGGCTCAGCCGTCCGTCTCCGACCGAGCCCCACACGACGAGCATCTCGCCCCGGTCAGACGCTCCGGGCGGAATCGCGTCACCGTCGAGATCGACCCCGCCGTCCCCGTCGAGCCGGTGGTCGAACGCCCGGCTGAAGTGGTAGTCGCTGACCCAGTCGTTGCGGCAATAGCCCATCAGGTCGTTGTATGTGCCCGGGCTCACCAACTCGTCCCGGACGGCGTCGTATCCCCAGATTCCGATGGATCCGTTGTCGTAGGGGTAGTTGGGGTCCGGACCACCGGCACCCCCGCAGGGAGCGTGCGACAGGTTCATGTTGTGTCCGAGTTCGTGAGCGTAGATGCCGGCGCTGGGGAGCCCCACGCTCACCGGCAAGCCGATGTAGCCCAGTCCGCCAATGGCCGGTCTGGAAGTGCTCGCGACACCATAGTAGTAGCCCCGTTGGCCCTCCTGCTCGTACAGAAGCAAGATCTCCCTGATCCACTTGCTCCAGTCGTTTCTGTTGCTCAGGTCGATATCCGTCCTGTATGTCTCGCGGACCTCGACCTCCATGGTCCCCACCGGCAGGAGGGTTCTGGATACCTGCACCTGCGGACTCCCGGGATTGATCCCGTCGGTCCAGCCGTAGACCGACGAGTCCGGCGCCTGGGTCGCGAGCGTCGGAACGAAGATCTGGCGGAGCAGCGGCGGATCGACGATGTCGAGTTCCATCGAGCCCTCCTCCGGATACCGGGGCCGGCTCCCGGGGGCCATGCGGACCACGCCCTCCGGGTCGAGCTCCACCACCAGGCTCAAGCCGGGCTGAATGAGGGACCCGGGGACCGCCACGTCGTAGGACGCCGCGAGACTCGACTCTATGGGAGCTGTCGGAATCACGTCGGTCTCCGGCGGGAGCCGCTTCTCGAGGACCACTTCGCCGTCCTGCAGCAGGGTGACATGAACCGAAGGCGGTTCGAGCCAGTTGACCTGGTCCGCAATCGCGAACACCCTGAGGAGCCCCGGCCGGCCCGGTATGAGACTCACGCTTCCCGCGCGGTTCTGAGCCACCTGGTTGAGATAGATCACCGCGCTCAGTCGAACCTCGTAGGGATTGATGCGGTAGCGCACTTTCGGCGACTTCACGTCGGCCAGCAGGGCCGTGACATCGAGCCTGCCGCCCCGGGTCCCGGTCAGCATCCCGTCCCGGCTCATTTCCGCCAGTGTGGTGTCCGACAGCACCCAGAGGGGCGGCACCCAGCTCGGTATGTCCATGACCTCGCCGTCCTCGTCTCTGAGGACGAACTCGATTTGCGTCGGTTGCCCCACCGTGAACATGCCCGTGTCGGGGGAGAGCGTAATCTCCGCCGGCGCGAAGTCGGTTTCCATGGCCAGGTCGGCGCAGCCCCACAGCAGCACCACGCACCCAAGGAGTGTCTTCCGCAGCGGGCCGCGTCCCGCAAACTGCCTTGTCTCGCTCATCATTGCACTTCCGTCTCCGGTGGATTGTGGACCTGGCATTGAATCTGAATGCCGGCCCGGTTCAGGCAAGCCGTCACCGCACCCCCCCCGCCGGAATCCCCGTGGTTACCGTCACTCTCGCGTTGCCCTCGCCGGGAAGCCGGCCCCCGTCCCAGTCCCTGATGATCGCCCGGACTCTTCCCGTGGACCGGTCCGTCACCACCGCCATCGGGGGCTCGCCGCCACGAGTCAGCGTGTACTCTCCCTCCGGCCCGGTGAGCACCATCCGGTCGAGCGTGGCGGCCCACTCGGGGTCGTAGGGAAGGAAGAAGACGAAGTTGCCGCCTCCGTGTTCGAGCGGCGTGGGCGAGAAGGAGAGCGAGAACCTGGTCTCCCCCGCGGCGCCCAGCCCCTCGACCCGGTAGGGACCGTCCGCTCCGGGAAGCACCGTCGGCCCCTCCAGCACGAAAGACGGGTCCAGTTCGACACGCCCGTCCCGGACTCCACCCCACACCACGAGCACCTCACCCCGGTCCGGATCCCGGAAGACCGCCTGCCCCGCACCGTGGTCGACCCCGCCGTCCCCGTCGAGCCGGTGGGTCAGCGCCCGGTCGAACTGGTAGTCGCTGATCCATATGTTCTGGAAGCAATAGCCCATCACATCGCGGTAGAGCGCCGGATCCAGCAGCCGCCCACCGGCGATGTCATACCCCCAGACCCCGATCGATCCGCCTTCGTGCGGGTAGTTACGGTCGGGACCGCCGGCGCCGCCGCAGGGAGCGTGGTACAGGTTCATGGTGTGTCCCACTTCGTGGGTCTGCACGAAGTCGACGTCCACGCCCACGCTCACCGGGTAGCCGATGTTCGCGATTCCGGCCCGGCTGAAGGTCGCGGACGAGGCCACGACCCCGTAGTAGTAGCCGCGTCTCCCCTCCTCCTCGTACAGAACCCCGATTTCGGCGAGCCACCGGCTCCAGTTGCCGAAGTTTCGCAGGTCGAGGCTGGTGGTGTAGCCCTCGTGGCCCTCCACCTCGATGGCCCCCACCGGCAGGATGGTCCTGCCCAGGCGCATGTGCTCGCTGTCGGGGGTCACGCCGTCCGTCCAGTCGAAGACCGACGAATCCGGCCTGGCGCGGAAGATGGTCGGAACCAGGATCAGGCGGTACGGGGGCGGCTCCACCACGTCGAGCGCCCTCGAACCCGCGTCCGGATATCGGACCCGGCTGCCCGGAGCGAGTGGAATCACGCAGTCCGGATCGAGCTCCACAACCATGCGGGTTCCGGGCTGAATCATGGGTCCGGGTATTTCAAGGTTGTAGGACCGGCTCAGGTCTGACTCGTCGACGTCGGTCGGAACCTCGTCCGTCTCCGGCCGGAGTCGCTTCTCCAGGAGCACCGAATCCTCTTGAAGCAGGGTGACCCGCACCTCGGGTTGAAGGGGCCGCGCCTGGTCCGCGACCATGAATACGCGGAGAAACGCCGGACGGCCGGCGACGAGGCGCAGGGCGCCGGCCCGGTTCTGCGCGGCCTGGGTCAGATAGATCACCGGCGCGGTCAGCTGCACGGGATCGGAATCGACGTGGAAGCACGCGTCCGCCGTCAGGTCGGCCACCCGGGCCGTGACGATCACCCTGCCGCGCGAGGTCCCGGTCAGCATGGCATCGTCGCCCAGCTTCCCGATTGTCTCGTCCGACAACCTCCAGGCCGGCGGCGCCCAGCCCGGGACCTTCATCAGGTCGCCGTCCTGGTCCTTGACGACGACGTTCAGCTGGACCGATTCGCCGTTGTCGAGCAGAACGCGCGCGGGAGAGACGTCCAGTTCGGTGGGCACGCGGTCCGCCTCCAGGGCCAGGTCGGCGCAGCCCCACAGCAGCACGGCGGCGGCCAGGACCGTCTTCAGCCGGGTCCGGCCCGGCGCAGAGATTCTCGTGTCGCTCATTTCGCCGCCCCGTCGAGCCAAGTCATGTCAACCGCGGTTGTCACCGTGTCAACCGCAGTTGTCCGCGGAGGGCCGGGAATCAGGCAGGCGAGACCGCTTACCGCGGCAACCCGCCCGCCGGAATCCCCCTGGTGACCGTCACGTGGGCGGTCTCCTCGCCCGGGATCCGTTCGCCGTCCCAGTTCCGGTGGAAGGCCCGGATCGCTCCCGTGGACGGGTCCGTCAACACGGCCATCGCGGGTTCGCCGTCCCGGGTCACCGTGTACTCTCCCTCCGGCCCGGTGAGCACCATCCGGTCCAGCGTCGTGGCCCACTCGGGCTCGTAGGGCACGAAGAAGACGAAGCTGCCTCCGCCATGCTCCAGCGGATTCGGCGTAAACGAGAGGGAGAACCTCCGCTCCCCGTTCGCGCCGAGCCCCTCGACCCGGTAGGGGCCGTCCGCCCCGGGAAGCTCCGCCGGCCCCTTCAGCACGAACGCCGGATCCAGCTTCAGCTCTCCGTCGCGGACCGTACCCCAGACGACGAGCATCTCCCCCAAGGTCGGGGCTGATCGTTCCCCCGCTCGTATCGACTCCGCCGTCTCCGGTAGTCCGGTGGGTGGTGGCCTTGTCGAAGTAGAAGTCGCTGATCCATACCGGGTTGCAGTAGGTCATGACATCCTTGTACTCGTCCGGATTGTACAGCACCTTGTTGTCGAAATCGTAGCCCCAGATGCCGATCGACCCCTGAACGTACGGGTAGTCGGGGTCCGGCCCCCCGGCGCCTCCGCACGGCGCGTGGCGCAGATCCATGCTGTGTCCGATCTCGTGTGTATAGGTACTGGCCTCGGCTACCCCCACGCTCCAGGGATCGCCGAAGCTGCCCAAACCGAGAATAGGGCTTGGCGACGTGCCTATGACGCCGTAGTAGTACCCCCGGCGGCCATCCTGGATGGCAATCGTCGCGATCTCGTTGATCCACTGGTTCCATCCCTGGAAGCCGAACAGATTGGCGTTGGTCCTGAGGGTGTCGTAAACCTCGACCTCCAGATCCGCCACCGGCAACAGGTTCCGGGTAAGGTGCATCTGGTCGCTGGCGGGGTTGATCCCGTCCAGCCAGCGGCCCATCACGGGGTCGGCCTGCTCCCTCCACACGGTTGGAACGAAAATCTGGCGGTAGAGCTGCACCTCCTCGACGCGGAGATCCTTCGAGCCCGTCGGCGGATACCTGGTCCTGGTTCCGGGGGTTAGCGGAGCCTTGCAGTCCGGATCCAGTTCGACCACCAGGCCGACGCCGGGCTCCAGGGCGGACCCGGGGATTTCAATGTTGAAGGAACCCTCCAGAACCTGTTCGTCAACGGTGTTGGGAATCGGCCGGTCCGGCACGAAGGTGTGCTCCCACACCACTTCTTCGTCCCTAGTAACCGTGCTGATTCGGATCTCGGGCGCGAAGTCGAGGGGCTGGGGCGCCGACAGGAAGAGCCGCAGGAGCGCCGGTCTTCCGGCGATCACGGGTGCGTTGTGTTCCACATTCTGCGCGGCCTGCGTCACATAGAGCATCGGCAGGCCGAGGCGCCCCCTGTCGCCGCTGATGCAGTAGCTCGTACTGGCCGACAGACCCGCCGCGCTCGCCGTGAGATTCACCCTGCCGGTCTTCATCACCTCCAGCATCCCGTCCGGGCGCACTTCCGCGACCGCCGGATCCGAAACGGTCCAGGCCGGCGGCGCCCAGGCCGGTATGCGAATCACTTTCCCCTCCTGGTCCCTGATCGTGACCTCCAGTTGGAACGGTTCTCCCTCCAGAATGCGGTCCTTTGCGGGACCGACCACCATCTCGGTGGGAATGCGATCCGACTCCAGGGCCAGATCGGCGCAGCCCCAGAGGAGCACGGCGCCCGCCAGGAGCGCCTTCCACGGTGTCTTGATGCCAGTTGCCATACTCGTCTCCCTCAATGTTCCCGCCTCCTCGGGTCGCATCGGCTTTCCGTGCCGGCCGGGAGGCGCATCCCGTCCAAGTGTAGGGTTCATACTATTCACTCTGAATGGCCGATTGTCAACTCCATCTTTTCACGAATCCGCGAACTACTCCTCCACGATCGTGATCTCGAACATCGCCGCCCAGAGCTTGCCGGTCACAAAAAAGGTGCCGCGCTGTTCGTCGTGGGCGATGCCGTTGAGCACGGCCCCGGCATCGGACGGGCGGCCCGCGGCGAGCGACAGCGGGAAGGCATCGAGGCGGCCGGTGATCGCTCCCGTCTCCTTGTCGATGCGCACGATTTCATCCGACTGGTAGATGTTGGCGTAGATGTCGTCCCCAACGCACTCGAGTTCGTTCAGGTTGCGCGCCGAGAAGCCGTCGCGGGTGACCGCGATTCGTTCGGTGAGACGGAAGGAGTCCGGGTCGCGGCGCTGCAAGGTGCCGCTCCCGTCGGACATGAAGAGAGACTCGCCGTCGTGGCAGAGGCCCCAGCCTTCGCCTTCGTACTCGAACGTGTCGGCCGGCAGGAGGGTCGCGGCGTCGTAGACGAAGGCAAGCCCCGCCCTCCAGGTGAGCTGGATCAGCCGGTCGCCGACCCGCGCCAGTCCTTCGCCGAAGTGTTCGCTGTCGAGGGCGTGGCTGCGCAGGACCCGTCCGGTGGCGACATCGACCCGCCGCACCTCCGACTCGCCGTAACGCCCGGTGCTCTCGAAGAACACCCCGTCGTGGAGGAGCAGTCCCTGCGTGTAGGCCAGCGTGTCGTGGGGAAGGGTGCGCCGCAGCTCGTACCCCAGCTCGGCCACCGGGCGCTCGCAGCCCAGGAGGAGGGCCGCGCAGGCCGGCAGGCCGAAAAAGATTCCCGATTTCGTCGTCATTGTCGCCTTCCGGTGCTTGGTCTCAAGGTTCGGTGCCGCTCCGGTTGGAGTGTGGGGTGCCGACGGTTGGGCGCGGTCGTCGGCCGAAGGTATACTACGGGGTCCTCCGCGGGCTGCCACCCTTGCAGCGTCCCCTTACATCCAGGGAGGTTTCCGTGCCCGGCCTGCTCCCCGGCATCGACCCCGACGGGCTTCTGGAATACTCGGTCGTCTTCAGCGACCGGTCATTGAATCACATGTCGTCGCGCTTCCGCCGGGTGATGGAGTACCTGTCGGCGACGCTCAAGCGCACGTACGCGGCGGAGGCGGTGGCGGTCGTGCCCGGCGGCGGCACCTACGCCATGGAGGCGGTCGCGCGGCAGTTCGGGACCGGCAGGCGGTGTCTCGTGATCCGCAACGGGTGGTTCAGCTACCGCTGGACCCAGATCTTCGATGCGGGCTCGATTCCGGCCCGGTCGACCGTGCTCAAGGCCCGGCCCGCGTGCGAGGGGCCCGCCGCACCCTTCACCCCGCCACCCCTGCGCGAGGTCACGGCTGCGATACGGGAGCGGCGGCCCGACGTGGTCTTCGCACCGCACGTCGAGACCGCGTCCGGGATTCTCCTGCCCGACGACTACCTGCGCGGGGTGGCCGCCGCCGCGCGCGCCGCGGACGCCCTGTTCGTGCTGGACTGCGTCGCCTCCGGGGCGGTCTGGGTGGACATGCGGGAATCGGGGATCGACGTGCTCATCAGCGCCCCGCAGAAGGGGTGGAGCGGGTCGCCGTGCGCGGGGCTGGTCATGCTGGGCTCGCGGGCGCTCGCCACGATGGAGCCGTCGGCCAACACCAGCTTCAGCTGCGATCTGCTGCGCTGGCTCGAGGTCATGCGGAGCTACGAGGGCGGCGGACACACCTACCACGCCACCATGCCCACCGACGCGCTCAGGGTGTTCGCCGGCGTGATGGCCGAGACGGAAGCGTTCGGTTTCGCCAGGGCGAGGAAGCGGCAACTGGAACTGGGAGCCCGGGTGCGGGCGCTCCTGGCCGGGCGGGGGTTTCCGAGCGTGGCAGCCCCCGGCTTCGAGGCGCCGGGGGTGGTGGTCAGCTACACAAACGACCCCGAGATCCGGAACGGCAGCCGCTTCGCCGCGGCCGGGCTCCAGATCGCCGCGGGCGTACCGCTCAGGTGCGGCGAGCCGGACGGTTTCCGGACCTTCCGGCTGGGACTCTTCGGCCTGGACAAGCTCGCGGATGTCGACCGCACGGTGGACACCCTGGCCGACGCCCTGGACCGCGTGGCCGCCGCCTCCACCCCGGCCGCGCCGGGATAGCCGGGGCCGCTGCGCTCCGGGGCCGCTCCGGGGCCGCCCCGCACGGAACCGCTCCGCTCCGGGGACCACTCCGCGACCACTCCGGGACCGCTTGCGCCAACCCCGTCCCCGGACCAGCTTTCCGGAACTGCGCGGACGGACCCGCGCCCCGTCAGCAACCCAGAGAGCGATCATGCACCCAACCGCCGCGGCCCTCCTGGCGACGGCGCTTCTCGCGTCGGCGTGCTCCTTCGCGCCCTCGCCTTCCGTTCCCGAGCCGGTCGCCGAAGTGCCGGAGAGCTTCATGGAAAGCGCGCTCCCGGGCGACTACAAGGCGCGGGAGTGGTGGAAGGTCTTCGCCGACCCCGTCCTGGACGCCGTGATCGACTCGGTCCTCGTGTCGAACTTCGACCTCGCCGAGGCGGTGGCGAGGGTCAGGCAGGCCCGGGCCCAGCGGGGAATCGCCCGCGCCGGCCTCTTTCCCGCCGTGCAGGCATCGGCCACCGTAACCGACCAGAACACGCCGGCGAACGCGGGCTTCGGGGAGCAGTTCCGCAAGCTGGCGGGCGGCGAGGACGGGGAGCTGCCGGGCGGCGTGGAATTCCCGGACAGACTCGAGTTCACCACCTATTCGCTGGGCGCGGACTTCGCCTGGGAGCTCGACTTCTGGGGCCGCGCCCGCAACGACGCGAAGGCCGCGGGAGCGCAGTACCTGGCCACCGAATCGGACTACCATGCCGCCCGCATCGGCGTGGTCGCGACCGCGATCGCGACGTACTTCGAGATCGTCGACCTGCGGCGCCGCACCATCCTGGCCCGGGAGCTGGTCGAGGTTCTGCTCGAGCGGGAGGACCTGACCGAAACCCGCTACGAACGCGGGCTGGTGACCTCCTTCGAGCTCTACCAGGTCCGACTGGATCTGCGCAACGTGCAGGCGGGCCTGCCCCAGCTCGAGACCGCGCTCACCGACGCGGAGGGGCGCCTGGCGGTGCTCCTGGGCGGGTACCGTTCGAAGCTGGACCAGGTGCTGCCCGACTCTCTGGCTCCGGCCGCGCTTTCGGATCCGCTCGCGGCCGGCGTCCCGGCGGACCTTCTCTTCCAGCGTCCCGACGTGCGCGCCGCGGGGCAGCGTCTGGACGCCGCGCGGTTCACGATCGGCGCGCGCCGCGCGGAGATGCTCCCTTCGCTGTCCGTCTCGGGCACGATCGGCGTGCAGTCCTCCGACGCCGACGGGCTCTTCAAGGCCGACCAGTGGTTCCGCAACCTGGTGGGGAACCTGACCGCGCCGATCTTCCAGGGGGGACGCATCCGCGGCAACATCGCGCTGGCGCACGCGCAGTTCAGCCAGCTCGCGGCCGCGTACGGGCGGACGGTGGTGACCGCCGTGCACGAGGTCGAGGCCGCGCTCGCCGCGCTCGCCAACGAGGACAGTCGCCACGCCTACCTCGCCTCGCAGCGGGAAGAGGCGCAGGCCTCGGCCGATCTCCAGTCGGAGCGGTACGAGTCCGGGGTCGCGGGATACACCGACTACCTCGACGCGCTGCGCACGCTGCTGAACGTGCAGTCCACGCTGTCGGGGGCGAGCCGGGACCTGGCGCTGGCGCGCCTCGCCGTACATCGCGCGCTCGGGGGCGACTGGACGGCCGAGCCGGAGTCGCTCGACGGCCCGCGCATGGTCCCCGCCGACGGAATGGACCGCAGCGGGAACCCCTCCGAATCCCAGACCCAAGGGAGCAACTAGATGAGTCGCCGCAAGAGCTTTCTGGTGGCCGCGGGAATCCTCCTCGGGGCCGTGGCCGTCGCCGTGATCATGGTCCGGTTGAGGCCGGACCCCCCGCTGCGCGAGCCGCCGTCGCGGACCCCCTTCGTCACCACCGCGACCGCCGTCCGGGCGGAGGGGGCGATTCCGGTCTTCGGGGCCGGGACCGTGCGCCCGCGGGCCGAAATCGACGTCGCCGCCCAGATCAACGGGAAGGTCGCCTGGGTGAATCCCGCCTTCCAGGGCGGAGGCCGGGTCGGCGAGGGTCAGGCGTTCTTCCGCATCGACGACGCCGACTACCGGAACAGGGTGCGGCAGGCGCGCGCCAACGTGGCGGCGCAGGAGGTGGCGCTGATGCAGGCGGAAGAGGACGCGCGGATCGCCCGCACCGAGTACGAACTGTTCCGCAAGCGCGATCCCGGCGCCGGCTCGGGGGAGGCGAATCCCCTGGCCCTGCGCGAACCGCAGCTCGCGGCGGCCCGCGCCGCGCTGGCCCGCGACAGCGCCACCCTCGCCGACGCCGAACTGGCGCTGTCGCGCACCGAGGTGCCGGCGCCGTTCAGCGGGATCGTGCGCGACGAGTCGGTGGACGTGGGCCGTTTCGTGGCCGCGGGACAGGGCGTGGGACGCTTCTACGCGACCGACGCGGTCGAGGTGGTGGTGCCCGTCTCCGACGGCGAGGCCGCACTGATCCCCGACCTGTGGCGGCTGAGGGCGGGCGACGGCAACCGCAGGGTGCGTGCCACCGTGAGCGCCGAATACGGCGACCGGACCCACGACCGTGAAGGGTACGTGGACCGCGCCGAGGCCGCCCTGGACGAGCAGACGCGCACCATCGACGTGATCGTGCGGGTCCCGAGGCCGTTTGCGGGCGGCGGCCCGCCGCTCCTGGTGGGCCAGTTCGTCGAGATCCGGATCGAGGGAGTCGCGCCGGAACGGTACTTCACCGTGCCCCGCGCCGCGCTCAGGACCGGCAACGAGGTCTGGGCGCTCAGCCCGAACAACACGGTCACCATCGTGCCGGTGGAGGTCCTGCAGCGGTCCGACGAGACGGTGTACGTGACCGGCGCCCTCGAGGACGGGCAGGCGGTCGTGGTGAGCGGGCTCCAGTTCGCCACCGAAGGGATGGTGGTGCGGACCGGCGACGGCGGCGGCTGATGTCCCCGACCGGTGGGTTGCCGCCGGATTCACGCGGCCCCATCTCGTACATGGCCCGCAACGGGGTCGCGGCCAACCTCCTGATGCTCTTCATCCTGATCGGGGGGTTCTTTGCGCTCCGCGGCCTGGTGCAGGAGGTGTTTCCCGAGATCTCGATGGACCGGGTAAGGGTTTCGGTGGCCTATCCCGGGGCCACTCCGGACGAGATCGAGGAGTCGATCGTCCTCAAGATCGAGGAGCAGATCGAGGGTGTGGAAGGCCTGAAGCACATCCGGTCGGTGATCTCGGAGGGGCGCGGTTCCGTCGTAGCGGAGCTCAAGCTGGGGGAGGACCTGAGCCGGGCGCTGGATGACATCAAAGCGTTGGTCGACCGGATCCAGACCTTCCCCGCCGGGGCCGAGCGCCCCGAGGTCACCGAAATCACCAACCGGCAGAGCGTGATCCGGCTCGTCCTGTACGGCGACGTGTCGGAGCGCACCCTCAAGGAACTCGCCTACCGCACGGAGGACGCGCTCTCCTCGCTTCCCGAGGTCTCCTACGTGGAGACGACCGGGGTTCGCGAGTACGAAATCTCGATCGAGGTGCCGCTCGGCCGGCTGCGCGCGCTCGGCCTGACCCTGGGCGACGTCGCGAACGCCGTGCGGGGCGGTTCGCTGGACCTGTCGGCCGGAAGCATCGACACCCGCAGCGAAGAGGTGCGGATCCGCACGACCGGGCAGAACTACACGCAGCAGGATTTCGAGGAGATCATCGTGCTGAGCCGGAGCGACGGCACGGTCGTGAGGCTCGGAGACATCGCCGACGTGCGGGACGGGTTCCGCGACGTGGACCTGATCCCCCGCTACCGCGGGCAGCGCGCGGCCTACGTCGAGGTGTTCCGGACCGCGGACGAGAAGGTCCTGCGAATCGTCGACGCGGTCGAGCGGCACCTGGACGACGAGGCGATCCCGTCGCTGCCCGCGGGGGTGCGGCTCGAAATCTGGAACAACGACGCCGACATCCTCCAGTCGCGCCTGGGGCTGCTCGTCAAGAACGGGTTGCTGGGACTGGCGCTGGTCCTGCTCTCGCTGGCGCTCTTCCTGGAGGTCCGGCTGGCCTTCTGGGTCGCGGTCGGGATCGCGGTCTCGTTCGTGGGCACCTTCAGCGTGATGGCCGTGCTGGGCGTGTCGATCAACCTGATGTCGCTCTTCGCCTTCATCCTCGCGGTGGGGATCGTGGTCGACGACGCGATCGTGGTGGGCGAGAACATCTACGCCGAGCGCGAACGGGGCACCAGAGGCGTCGTCGCGTCGATCCGAGGCGCCCGCCGGGTCACCCGGCCCGTGATCTTCGCCGTCCTGACCACGGTGGCGGCCTTCTGCCCGCTCTTCTTCATTCCGAGTTCGATCGGGAGGATCATCGGCCAGATCCCGGTCATCGTGATCTCGGTCCTCCTCTTCTCGCTCATCGAGTCGCTGCTGGTCCTGCCGAACCATCTCTCCCACCTCCCGCGCCCCCGCGGCCGTTCGGGCGGGGAGAGGCGGGTTCACCCGGCCAGGAGGATTCAGGCGCGGGTGGACCGCGCGCTCAAGGGGTTCGTGAAGGGGCCCCTGGACCGCTGCCTCCGCTTCGCGACGGGCAGGCCGGGAATCGTCATGGCGGCGGGGGTGGGGATGATCATCGTGTGCGTCGCGATGATCCCGGCCGGCATCATCCGGGTCACCTTCATGCCCACCGTGGAAGGCGACCTGGTGACCGCCAACCTGGAGATGCCCGAAGGCACCCCGGTCCAGCGCACGGCGAACATGGCCGCGGTCCTGGAGGGAGCCGGATACCGGGTACTCGGGCGACTCGCCGCCGACGCGGGCACCGATGTGGAGGCCCTGCTCGAGGGCGTCAACGTCACGATCGGCCAGGGCGCGCGGCGGTCGGGACCCGGTGGCGCGGCCGGCGAAGACGACAGCCCGCGCGCCACGATCGCCGCGGTCGAGTTCAAACTCGTCACCGCCGACCGGCGCGACATCGCCGCGACCGACTTCCAGCGAGCCTGGCGCAGGGCGCTGGGTCCCCTGCCGCGCGCCAAGTCGCTGAGCATAACGGCGGACCTCATCCGGTTCGGCGACCCGGTCCACGTCGAGCTCTCCCACCCCGATCCCGAGCGCCTCGCCACCGTCGCGGACACGCTGATGGCGCGCCTTCAGGGATTCGACGGAGTCTACGACATCCAGGCGGACCAGGACCGCGGCCTGAGGGAGGTGCAGCTCGATCTCCGTCCGGAAGCCCGCACGCTGGGGCTGACCCTCGACAACGTGGCCCGGCAGGTCCGCGCGGCGTTCTTCGGCGACCAGGCGCTGCGCGTGCAGCGCGGGCGCGAGGACATCCGCGTCTACGTGCGCCTGCCCGAGGATGAACGCAACGCGATCGCGGACGTGGAGCAGTACCTGGTGCGGACGCCGACGGGTGGAGAGGTGCCGCTCGGCAGGGTCGCCTCGGTTCGGCTCGGCAAGTCGCCCACGACCATCCGCCGCAAGGACGGCCAGCGGGTTCTCACGGTGACCGCCGACGTGCTCAGGGCCGTCGTCACCGGTGACGAGATAAACGGCGTGCTGGAGAGCTCGGTCATGCCCGAAATCGCGGCCCGCAACCCGGATCTGACCTATTCGTTCGGCGGCGCACAGCAGGAACAGGTCGAATCCTTCGGTGCCCTCGCCGGCGGCTTCGCCCTCGCCATGCTCGCGATCTACGCCCTGCTGGCGATCCCCTTCGGCTCGTACACCAAGCCGCTCATCATCATGGCGGCCATCCCCTTCGGGATCATCGGCGCCGTCCTGGGCCACGCGCTCCTCGGGCTCGACATGGCGATCATGTCGCTCTTCGGCATCATCGGCCTGAGCGGCGTGGTCGTGAACGACTCGCTTGTCATGATCGACTTCATCAACGAACGCATGAAACAGGGCATGCCGGGCCGGGAGGCGATCATCGAGGGGGCGAAGACGCGCTTCCGACCGATCTTCCTGACCTCGGTGACGACCTTCCTGGGGGTGGCGCCGCTTGTATTCGAGACCAGTCTGCAGGCGCAGTTCCTGATCCCGATGGCGGCCTCACTGGGGTTCGGGATCCTGTTCGGGACGGCGGTGCTGATGATGATCGTGCCGGCGCTGGCGATGGTGCACTACCGGGTGG
>CAZTOF010000136.1:0-1645 GCA_964615515.1 uncultured Gemmatimonadaceae bacterium | reverse complement strand
GGGCGGGGGTGGCCGCCCCCTGCTCCATGAGGAAGCCGGTGATCTCGGCAACCTCCGCCGGGTCGAGGCGGAAGTCGGGCATCTGGCCTCCCCGTCCGGGCCGGGGTCCCGCCGGGCGAATGGTGACCGGGTCGGCCAGGTAGCCGGCGAGCCAGTCCCGGCGCACGCGCAGGGGGGTCAGGCCCAGGTCCGGCGCCGTGACCCGAAGCGTGGCCTCGGGGTGAAGGTGGCAGCCGGAGCACCCCAGCGTCTCGAAGAGGGCGTGCCCACGCGAGCGGTCGGCGTCGGGGTGACGTCCCATCGCCGCGCGAAAGGCGTCGTCCACGCCGCGCATCTCGCGGTCGTTGGTGACGAAGAGCGCCAGCGCGACCCGCTGGCGCTCGTCCAGGTCGTAGGCGGGCATCCGGGCCGGAGCGATGTTCGGCCGCACCGTCTGGGGATCGGCCAGATAGTGGAAGACGTAGGCGGGGGCCATCGCGGGGGCCCCGTCTCCGAAGCGGGGGGCCACCGACCGGATCGGTTCGCCGTCCGGCACGCCCGCATGGCAGGCTCCGCACCCCAGTACCTCCACCAGTTCGCGTCCGTCGGGCGCCGGCTGACGGGCCGCCGACCAGCCCAGCAGCGCGGCGACCGCGACCACACCCGGCAGTACCGTGCCCCTCAATGGAGGACCAGCAGGCTGATGGCCCAGTACGGCACGATCCCGCACAACGCGGTGATCGCCGCCCGGACCGTCCCGAAGCCGCATGCCTCACGGATCGCAACCGTTCCGGCGACAAACGTCCATGCGTGCGCCAGGAAGTGAATCCCTCCCACCACCGGCCCCAGAACCACCAGGATGCCGGGCACCCGCGCGAAGCCCAGCGTGCGCAGGAGCGCCCCCACGGTGGCTTCTCCGCCGAGCAGGTCGCAACCGACCGCGTAGCTGATCAACACCCAGAAGAGCCATTGCAGCACGCTGACCGCGGCGACCCACGCCATCGCCCCCCACCCCAGTCCGAAGTCCTGGGTGCCCGCGGCCAGAGAGACGAGCACGACCACGAGGAGGGCCTGCGCGAGAGCCTTGCGGTCCTCCGCAACCTCGCCGTACACGGCGGACCTGAGGGCCGCGGCGCCGACCACCCTGGCAAGCAGCCCCCGTCCAGCTGCGTTTCTCAATGGTGACTCCGGGGTTGAGCGTGTGAAGAGACAAGATGCGCCGATCCCGCAGCCGGTGCCAACAGTCCACCCTGTCCCCGGGTTCGAGAACGGGGCACCTTCCGGCTGTCCCGCTTCAGTGCGGGCATCACACCACTTCGGACCCGGACACCCCCCATCCCCGGTCTCGATGACCACGGACACCGCGACCTCGCTACCGACACGAGTCTCCGCCACGCGTTTCGCCGACCGGAACGCGCTGGTGGATTCCGGCGGCGGGCTGACCTACTCCGAACTCCTTGCCGCGGCGATCTCGTGGCGCGACCAGCTGGCGTCGGCGCAAGCCGGAGACCGTGTCGCCTCCCTCGTCCCGCCGGGCCGCACGCACGTCGCGGTACTGCTGGGCATATGGGCGCGTGGGTGCACCGCCGTCCCGCTAGCCGTCTCCCATCCGCCGCGGGAGCTCGAGTACGTCCTGGACGACGCGCGGCCCCGCGTTGTCGTGATC
>CAZTOF010000135.1:0-4218 GCA_964615515.1 uncultured Gemmatimonadaceae bacterium | reverse complement strand
GGCTACGAGTCCTTCGTGGGTCTCCACCCGGTCCCCCTTCGTCACGGCCTCACCTGCGGCGAGTTGGCCCGCTGGCTGAACGAGGAACGCGGGATCGGCTGCGACCTGGCCGTCATCCCCTGCAAGGGCTGGAGGCGCTCGATGCTCTGGCCCGACACCGGCCTGCCCTGGGTGATGCCCAGCCCCAACCTGCCCACACCCGATTCCTGCGTCGTCTATCCCGGCATGGTGCTGCTCGAAGGCACCAACCTCTCCGAGGGACGCGGCACCACCCGCCCCTTCGAACTCTTCGGCGCACCCTGGCTGGATCCGGCGACCCTCACCACCCACCTGACCAACGCCCACCTCCCCGACGTCCACTTCCGCCCCTGCCACTTCGAGCCCACCTTCCAGAAGCACGCGGGCCACCTCTGCGGCGGCGCCCAATTGCACGTCACCGACCCCCACGCCTTCGAGCCGGTCAGAACCGCCGTCGAGATCCTCGTCGCGGCCCGCGCGCTGGCCCCGCACGACTTCGCCTGGCGCGAACCCCCCTACGAATACGAGGAAAGCCTGCCCCCGATCGAAATCCTGTGGGGCGGCCCGGCTCTTCGGCAGGGTGTTCAGGACGGTGCGAAGACCGACGAGATTCTGGAGGTGGCGGAAGCCGATTTGGAGATGTTCGGCCATTCCGTGGAACCGTACCTGCTATACCGAGACCCATGAACGGCCGCCACCCCGACAATCGCGTCCGGCGTCAGGTCGGCGCGCGTCCATTCGACACCGGGAGGACGTGATGAAGAAGGAGTCTCTGTCCCGCTCCCCGGCGACCATTGCCGTGGCCTTGGCGACCGTCGCATCCACACCAACCCACGCGGCCGCGCAACTCGTCGCCGACGCCGAGTTCAAGCAGGCGTGCGAGGTTCTCCGCCTCGGTGACGCTCTCGATGTCCCCGAATGGCTCGCCTTCTCGCGGACGCCTGTACTCCGGTTCGACCCCGCGGGCCGACTCTACTTGGGGGGTGACGATCCGCACGTCGCCGTGCTCGATTCCGATGGCGGCTTCGTGCGATACATCGGCGGCGAGGGCGAGGGACCCGGCGAGTTCACCCTCCTCGGCGACTTCGGCTTCGTGGGCGACACGGTGTGGCTGCAGCACTCGACGTTGCTGCACATCGCCTACTACGACTCGGCAGGTGCGCACATCCGGACCGAAACGGACCGCGGTCCGCCGAGCTCCGCGCCCCCATCCTGGCGGATCTCGGTCCCGCTGGCTCGAGGGCGCGGGTTCTTCATCCCGGCGAGCGGCAACAGGAGCGACCGGCGCGTCTTCGTTCCGATGACCGTCGGAAGCCGATCCGCGCCTGAGCGCGACACCCTCGGCTTCCGTCTCGACAACACATGGATGAAGACCATCGGGGGAACCAGCTGGTTCCGCCCCATGACGCCGCCGCCGCTCTACCGGATCCACCCGATTGGCAACGGCGTCGTGATAGCCGATTGGGAACCGGACCGCCCGGAAGACCTTGTCCTGCGCCACTACGATGTGTACGGCGACATGGTGGACGAGACCACGATCGAGTCCCGCTTGCGCCAGGTATCGGCCGACGCGCGCAACGCCTTCATCGACGAGGGTGTGGAAAGGGCGGGGCGGGCCGCAGCATTGGTCCGCCGGGTTGGCGGCGAAGTCCCGTCCGACCTCCGCGCCGCCGTCACCAGAGGCCTGCTCCTCTACGACTACTTCGAGCCGATTTCGACCTTCTTTCTGACCCATGACGAACGGGTCTGGCTGCGCGACGCGGCGCCGACGGAGGACGGCGAAGCCCTCTGGGTCATCCTCGGCCCGGACGGCACCCCCGAGTTCCGGATCCACGCCCCGACCGGCACCTCATTCAAGGCCGCCCTCGGCGACCGGGTCTGGGGCACCGCCAGCACCGAGCTGGACGTCCCCTACATCGTGCTCTACCAGGTCACCAAGCCGGGTGCCTGCGGATAGCTTCACCAACTCCGTGTAAACCCAACCATACATTCTGTAAAGGCGAGTTTACATCCACGCCGCCCGGAAACGACACCGTGGTCGTGTCGCCGCTACGGGCTTCTCCTACGAGCGCCGCGCCCCGTTCCCTCCGGGCGCGTACGCCTCCACTCGGATCTCCCCGGCCCGTCTTCGGGTGCAAGCGATGTCGTAGGAGGTCTGCATCGCCAGCAGCGTGTCCATCCCGACGCCGAAGGCCTTCTCGAGACGGAGCGCCATGGTGCTGGACAGACTGGAATGTCCATTCAACATGGTGGACAATGTGGGACGCGAGACGCCGAGGACCTCGGCGGCGGCCGCGACCGTGAGGCCATGGGGCTCGATGATCTCGGACCTCACGAACGAACCGGGGTGAGGGGGGGTGTTCCTCTGCATGGCGGGACCTCCATTGGCTCCACATCTTGGGACGGCGATCTATACCTCTATTGACGCCCATCGCCGTCGGAATGTTGCATCGGCCGCCGGATGGGCGGGCTCGATGTTCGGTACTCTACGTCACGGGTCGATCATCGCTTCACCCGGTGGGCGTCCCCAATTTGCGATTGCCATTGAGGTTCCGGTCCACGTCCTCCATCTCGCCGCACCGCGAAATCCACCACCAGGGGCAGGTGGTCGGAGCGGAGTGTGTCGGACTCCCGGATGCCGAGCTCCCCCCTTGCCGCGGGTGACAGGTCGGCCGCGTCGAAGACGAACGCGCGTTCGACCCGCAGGACCGCGCCCCGGTAGAGGACGTAGTCGAGACGGCCGGGGGAGAACGGGTCCCCAGCCCGGGTACTGCGCCAGGTTGCCAGTGAGCGGTCGCGGAGACGCTCCGGGCGGACGACGTTCAGGTCACCGCCGCCCACTCCCAGGCCGGAGCGCAGTTGGTCCAGGGGGCGTCGCGATCCGACCAGGTTGAGGTCGCCGCCGATGACGATGGCGGCGTCCGGCCGGTCGGTGAGTACGCGCGCGATCGCCCGGTTCAGCGTATGCGCCTGGAGTTCCCGGAGGCGGTCGCGCGGGGAACCGTCGTACCCCGCGCTCTGGAGGTCGACGGGAACGAAGAGGATGTCCTGTTCCCCCACCGTTACCCACGCCCCGGTCGCCGACAGGCCGCCCCGCGCCTCGGCGCGGGCAAGGATCGAGGGCGGTGCCATGCGAGGCGCTTCGGGTTCGTCGCCCACCTCACGCAACCACCGTTCCAGCGCACCCGGCGCGTGATCGATCCGGGCCAGACCGGCCTCGCCCCGAAGTTCCAGCGCCCTCGCACCGACGACGGTTCGCTGTCGGCCACCGCCACCGGCAAGCCACCACTGCCACGACGAGCCCTGCGCCGTGCCGAGCTTCCCGGCAAAGCGCACCAGGTCCGCCATGGTCACATCCGCGTAGACTTCGTCGAGGAGGACCACGTCCGGCTCGAGGGCGGCGAGAACGCGCCCGAATGACTCCTCGTGGTCGCGGAAGTTCCCGTCCGAGACGTTCCAGGTCACCACGCGCAGCACGTCCGGTGTTCGGGCCACCACGTCCGCGCCCAACAGCGGGGGAGGCTCGCCGGGCGCGGTAGCCAGCGTGTGGGTGAACACCGGCGTTTCGTCGATCACGGAGCCGGCTCGCAGGTAGCGCAACCGACCGGTCAGCCGCATCGCGGCGCCGGCATCGCGACGCGGTTCACCCTCGGTCGTGGCATCGGTCCCTCTCGCCGGCTCCGCCAACCCGTTCCGCTGCATCCCGAGCCGGTCCAGTCTCACTTCGAACCTGTCCGACGAATGGGTGGGAGACACGAGAAGGCCGATGGAGGAGGCGCTCTCGGTGTCCTGCGGGCCGCGCTCACCAATCCGCCGAACCCCCACCCCCGCACCGTGACCATCGGCTGCCGGGTCCCATTGCCGCGACAGCACAATGGCCAAATCGGCGCCTTCGACGCCACCATACGCCCCACCCGTGCCCAGGTCTCCATCGCCATCCAGCACCACCTCGACCGAGCCGGGCATTCCCTGCGCGGTGACGGTGTCCCCCAAGTCGATGAGGAGGTGGATGAAGCGGGGGTCGTCCCGCACGAAAACCGCCCGGAGGTCGACCGGGGAGCCGGGCGGAGTGTCGCCCACGGCATCGATTGCCACCGGCGGAACGCGACGCCAGTCATCGAAGGTGCCGTCGGTCCATATGATGCCCGCCGACGGCGCCGGAGCGTCGGCAGCATCGCATCCGCCGATGCCGGCCAGGAC
>CAZTOF010000134.1:0-7363 GCA_964615515.1 uncultured Gemmatimonadaceae bacterium | reverse complement strand
GTTGGCGTCGGTGCTGGGACTCGATATCCGGAAGGTGCTGCAGAAGGCGGTGGGCGAGGAGAGCTGACAGCGGCCGGCCAGACCAGCCCCCGACAAAGCCCGCGCGGCGTTTCCGTGAGACATGCACCACTCCGCAGGGCGAGTTTCGGGCCGCGGGGGCCGCAAATCCGGGGGAGCACCCCGTCGGCGTCCACCATCGTTCCGAGACAAGACTGTGGCGAATCGGGGATCATGTGACCATACGGCGATTGGATCGTTACAGAGTCGTCACATGATTCACCTATTCTTGCATCTCACGGGTCGGAGGCGGGGGTGGCATGTCCCCGGGTCCGGCCCTCGGGAATCCCAGGACAAGGGAGGTTGCGTGGTGCTGAAGCCTCGACTGCTCGGTCTGGTGCTCGGCGTGGGCCTGTGTGGTCCCGGGACCCTGGCGGGTCAGGTCGAGATCAACGCCCGCGACGCCGAGATCCGCTTCGGCGGACGTCTCCACTCCCAGCTCGCGACGAGTTCGGCTGCGGAGGGCAAGTCGACCGACTTTTTCACGCGGCGGGCGCGGCTCACGCTGGATGTCCGCGTCTCACCCCTGCTCGACGCCCGGGTACAACCCGACTTCGGCGGCGGGAAGCTGGAACTGAAGGACGCCTATTTCCGGCTCAAGTTCGACCCTCGGCTGCGGCTCTCGGTGGGCCAGTTCAAGAGGGCCTTCGACATCTTCGAACTGAACAGCTCGACGGACATCGTGGTCGTGGAAAGGACAGGCAGGATCGACGGGGTGGGCGGGTGCGCGGGACCGGAAGGACCCTGCACGCTCAGCCGTTTCACGGAAAAGCTGGCGTATTCGGACCGCGATATCGGGCTCAAGGCGGACGGCTCCCTCGGCGAACACGTCACCTACATGGCCACGCTGACCAACGGGACGGGCACGGGGGGCTCGGACGAGAATTCCGGCAAGTCGCTTGCCGGCCGTGTCTCGGTCCGGCTGGCGGAGGGCGTGGTCGTCGCGGCCAACGTCTCGCGGCACGATTTCGTCGGCGAAACCGGGGATACCCGGGCCGGCGTGGCGTTCGGGGGTGACCTGGAGATCGGCGGCTTTCGCAGGGGAACGCACCTTCAGGTCGGCCTGGTCGGGGGTGAGAACTGGCGCCTCGCGACGCCGTCGGCGAACGAAATCCCGCGGTTCCTCACCTGGCAGACGATCCTCAGCAGGCACTTCCCGTTGGAGGGAGAACGGTTCGAGGCGGTGGAACCGATGTTCCGCGCGAGCTGGGGAGACCCGGACCGGGCGGTCGGAGACGACAGCGGCCTTCTCCTGACGCCGGGCGTTTTCCTCTACGTGAAGGGGAAGAACCGGATCGGCGTGAATCTGGACAGCTACCGGTCCGGGCCCGACACGAGGGAGTTCTCCTTCAAGTTGCAGACCTACCTCTACTATTGAATGCAGTACCCGGCGCCGGCCCGCGTCGAGCACTCTCTTGCGGGCTGATGGGGTTTGGTACAGTGTCGTCACCGCGTGGTGACCCTGCCGTGACAAACGACTGGTAGAGTCCCACGGTCAATCAAGAAACGGAGTGAGATAGCGTAATGAAACGAATCGTCCAGCGAATCGTCCCGTTGGCCGCACTGAGCGTCGTCGCCTGTGGGGGTGGCGGTGACCGCGACCAGCGCGCACGGATCCAGAACAAGGGCTCGGACACACTGCTGAACGTGGCCCAGGCCTGGGCGGAGGCGTACAGCGCGGTCAATCCGAACGCGGCGGTCATGGTCACCGGCGGGGGTTCGGGGACCGGGATTTCGGCGATGATCAACGGCACGGTCGACATCGCGAACGCGTCCCGCAAGATGCGTGACAGCGAGCTGGAGGCGGCCCGCGGGAACGGCATCGAGCCCATCGAGTTCATCGTCGGCTACGATGCGCTGGCCGTCTACCTGCACGGGGACAACCCCATCGAGAGCATGTCCCTGTCCCAGCTCAGAGCGATCTACGGGGAAGACGGGGCCTTTACGAAATGGTCGGATCTGGGCGTTGCCGTTCCCGGCTGCAGCTCCGACGAAATCGTTCTCGTGAGCCGCCAGAACAACTCGGGGACGTATGTCTATTTCAAGGAGGCGGTGCTCGGCGACGACACCGAATACAAGCTCGGATCGCGCGACATGCACGGGTCCAAGGATGTCGTGGACCTGGTGGAGAACACTCCCTGCGCGATCGGATACAGCGGGCTGGCCTATGCGACGGATCACGTTCGCATGCCCTGTATCGCTTCGGAGGACGGGGGGGCCTGCGTGGAGCCGGCCATCGCTACCGCCGTCGACGGCACCTATCCCATCGCCCGCCCGCTCATGATGTACACCGCGGGCCGGCCCCAGGGAGCGATCAAGGACTACATGGACTGGATCCTCTCCGCCGAGGGCCAGTGCGTGATCCTGGAGCGCGGGTACGCGCCCCATACGGAAGTGGAGTGCGCTTGAGCCTCTACGACAAGCGGCTGGAGGCGGATCTGCTCGAGATTCGCGCGCGGCTGCGCATGGTTGCGGAACAGGTCCAGGAGAACCTCCGTCACAGCGTCCAGTCGGTGCTGGATTCGGACCGCCGGCTGGCCAACGAAACCGTGATCAAGGATCGCGCCGTCAACCAGGACATCCGGGACCTCGATCATCTGTGCCACCTGTTCGTGGCACGCCACCTTCCCAGCGGGAGCCACCTTCGCTTCATCTCGGCCGTGCTGCGACTCGCCGTGGCCCTGGAGAGGGTTGGGGACTACTCCGTCGCGATCTGCAGGGTGGCGCGCCAGATCGAGTCGCCGCTCCCGGACACCGTCCAGCACAACGTCGGGATGATGGGAGAGCATGCGGGCAAGGCGCTTGGAACCGCGCTCGTGGGGTTTCTGGACGGCGACCCTGACATGGCCCGCGTCTCTCGGGGGATCGCGTCGCAGACCGCGGCCATCTACCCGTATGCCCTTGAAGGCCTGATCTCCGCCTCGGAAACGGATCGTCGGCCGGCGCGGGATCTCTTCGGCGCCCTGCTGGTGTTTCGCCTGCTGCAGCGCTCGGCGGAACAGGCCGAAAACACCGTTCAGCAGACACTCTTCGCCGTCACCGGCAAGCGCAAGAAACCCAAGCGATACCGCATCCTGTTTCTCGACGCGGACCACGCCCTGGCGAGCAAACTGGCCGAGATCGCGCTGGCCGAGAGCCATCCGCACGCCGGACGTTTCGGCTCCGCCGGGCTGGAGCCCGGGGACGCCTTCGATCCGAGGCTGCTGACCTTCTGCCGGCGCCGGGGCCTCGTGCTGCCCGCGGATGACGCCCCCCGGTCCTTCGACGATGCCCTCGACGTGGGCCGGCACTACCACGTCATCGTGGGTCTGGACGTGGATCCGTCCCGGCATTTCGAGGTTCCGTACCGCACCGCGGTCCTCCGGTGGGACCTGGAGCAGGACGGGGTCACTTCCGAAACGGGTGCCGACGAACTGTACCGAGCGCTCATGGTGCGGGTTCGTGACCTGATGACAACCCTTGGAGTTCGAGACGAGGGGTGACCCCGCCGGCTGATTCCGCTGCCGTGGCAAGCTCCGGCGCAATGGATCGCAGGGACGTGGCGTGGTACGTGGACCGAGCCGCCCGGGTGCTCGTCTTCGTGGGCGGCATCTCGGCGATCGTCTTCATCATCGGGATCTTCGTCTTCGTCACCAAGGAGGGTCTGGACTTCGTGTTCGGGCCGCTCGACCTGGGCGAGTTCTTCACGTCGATCGCCTGGCGGCCGACATCGAACAACCCGACCTACGGAGCGCTGGCGCTCATGGTGGGCACGGCGAGCGTCACCGGCTTCGCCATGCTCTTTTCGGTGCCGCTGTCCCTCGGAGCGGCCCTCTATATCGGGGAGTTCGCCACGGGCAAGACCCGCGAGGCGCTCAAGGTCCTGGTGGAGATGCTGGCGGCGATCCCCTCGGTGGTGTGGGGCTTCGTCGGCATGTCGATCATGAACCCGCTGATCATCCGGATCTTCGACGTACCGGTGGGGCTGAGCGTGCTCAATGCGGGGCTCATCCTCGGACTGATGGCGGCACCCATCATGACCACGATCGCCGAGGACGCGCTGAAGGCCGTGCCGGACAGCTATCGCGAGGCGGCGGAGGCGCTGGGAGCGACGCGTTGGGAGGTCATTCTCAAGGTGGTGATCCCGGCCAGCAGGAACGGGTTGCTGGCGGCGGTGCTGCTCGGCATGGGGAGGGGGTTCGGGGAGACCATGGCCGTGCTCATGGCATCGGGGCACGCCATCAACCTGCCGACAAGCCCGTTCGACTCGGTTCGCGCGCTGACCGCGACGATCGCGGCCGAACTGGGAGACACGGCCTACGGTTCGAACCACTACGGCTCACTGTTCACGCTGGGCATTCTCCTCTTCGTGGTGACCTTCGTCATCAACCTGACGGCCGACATCGTCGTCCGGGGCAGACGGAAGAAGTAGCGCGTGTTCACGGCCACGTCGCTCAACCGGCGCAGCTATCGGGCACAGGGGCTCGCGAGAGCCGTCTTCTTCCTGATGACGGTGACGCTGGTGGTACCGGTGCTGGTGATCATCGGTACGTTGGTGTACAAGGGTGGGCCGGCAATCTCCTGGGAATTCCTCTTCACGCCACCCAGGAACGGGATGACAGAGGGGGGGGTGCTGCCCGCGCTCATCGGGACGGTGTGGCTCGTGGTCGTCGCCCTGCTGGCTTCCGTGCCGGTGGGGGTGGCCGCGGCCCTCTACCTGAGCGAGTACGCACCGGACAACCTGCTCACGCGTGCCATCAACCTGGCCATCATCAACCTGGCCGGAGTGCCCTCGATCGTGCACGCGCTTTTCGGAGTCGGCGCGTTCGTCCTCTTTTTCGGGATAGGAGCCTCCATCCTCGCGGCCAGCCTGACGCTTGCCGTCATGACGCTGCCGGTCGTCATCGTGGCCACCCGCGAGGCGCTCCAGGCGGTTCCACAGGCATTCCGGGAAGCCTGCTGGAACATGGGGGCGACCCGCTGGCAGACGATTCGCAAGGTGGTGCTCCCCAATTCGGTCAGCGGGATCCTGACCGGAGTCATTCTGGAGGTTTGCCGAACGGCCGGAGAAACCGCTCCGATCATGTTCACGGGAGCAGCCGCGTTCGTTGCGTTCCTCCCCGAGAGCGTCTTCGACCAGACGATGGCGATGTCGTACCACCTGTACTACATCGCCACCCAGGCGACCGACGTACCCGAGCATGTCACCTTCGGCGTGGCCCTGGTCCTGATCGCTATCGTGCTTGCCATGAACGCGATCTCAATCGGCTTCCGGATCTACCTGAGGGGACAGAAGAAGTGGTAGAGGCGACCGCGGTGGGATCTGCCGGCGGCGGGGCCGGTCCCCGCTACGACGAGCCGCCCATCATCGAAGTCCGTGATCTGAGCATCGCATACGGCGGCAAGCCCGCGCTGCGGGGCGTCACCCTGGACGTCTACCGCAACGAGATCTTCGGAATCATCGGACCGGCCAACAGCGGCAAGACATCGTTCCTGCGCGCGCTCAACCGCATGGAGGCCTTCAACCCGTCGATGGAGGTGCGGGGAAGCGTCGGCATCAACGGCAAGAACGTCAAGGACTGGCGAAACGAGTACGCGCTCAGGAGCAGGATCGGGGTCGTCTTCCCGCTGCCGGTGGGACTCCCGCTGACGGTGTACGAGAACGTCGCCTTCTCCCCGCGCCTGCGCGGGATCCGCAGGAAGGCGGACCTGGACGAGGTGGTGGAGCGGTGCCTGACCCGGGCCGCCCTCTGGGACGAGGTCAAGGACCGCCTCGATTCGCTGGGAAGCCTGCTTTCGGGCGGCCAGCAGCAGCGACTCACGATCGCGCGCGCGCTGTCGCAGGAGCCCGAGCTGCTGCTGCTGGACGAGTTCTCGATCGCGATCGACCCGGTCACGACGATGCGGATCGAGGACGTGCTCAAGGAGCTGCGCTCGGAGCTGACGATCGTTCTGGTGACCAACCTGGTGCAGCAGGCGCGGCGTCTCGCCGATCGCACCGCCTTCCTTCTCACGGGCGAGCTGGTCGAGATCGGTGTCACCGAAGACCTCTTCGAGGGTCAGGTCAGGGACGAGCGAACCACCGGCTATCTTGAGGGGCGTTTTGGATAGACCGCGCGAACACCGGGAGCGGAAAAGGGCCGGGCCGGCGAGTCCGGCCGCCAACGGAGAGCGCGGGGATTTCGCCATCGAGACCCGGGGGCTGAACCTCTGGTACGGCGACTTCCAGGCGCTCCATGACGTCGATCTGGGGGTGAAGCGCGGGATCATCACCTCGATGATCGGCCCGTCGGGGTGCGGCAAGACCACCTTGCTAAGGACGTGCAACCGCATCATCGAGCGGCTCGGCTACGTGCGCACCACGGGGAGCGTGTACGTGCTCGGACACGACATCTTCGGCGACGACGTCGAGCTCGTGCAGGTCCGCAAACAGATCGGGATGGTCTTCCAGCGCCCCAATCCGCTCCCGATCTCGATCCGCGACAACGTCCTCTTCGGCTTCAAGCTGCACGAGGCGCGCCTGCGCAAGGTGTCGGCCGCGGAAGAGGACGAGGTGCTGGAGTCGTCCCTGCGCCAGGTCCTTCTGTGGGACACGGTGAAGGACCGCCTGGACCGGCCCGCGACGGGGCTGTCGCTGGAGGAACAGCAGAAGCTGTGCATTGCGCGCCTGTTGCCGGTGAAGCCCGACCTGCTGCTGATGGACGAGCCGTGCTCGGCGCTCGACCCGGCGGGGACCGAGGCGGTCGAGGAGCTGATCTGGCAGCTGCGCGGCGACTACACGATCCTGATCGTCACGCACAACATGGCCCAGGCGCGGCGGGCGTCGGACGAGTGCGTGTTCATGCTGCTGGGGCGGATCATCGAGCACGGCCTTACCGAGGAGCTGTTCCTCGCGCCGGAGCACCCGGAGACGGCGGACTACATCGAGGGGCGGTACGGTTGACGTGACAGCCCCTGGGCCGGCGCCGGGCCGGCGCGTCGCCTCCCGCTGCCGGTGCTCCTACCAGGGCGAATGGCCCAACACGGGCTTTCTACGCTTACTGCGGACCTCCCACACCCGGAAGGGGCCGCGGTCTCCGACGGTGCGAACATCCCCCACAGTGCTCTCCAGGAGACGCGCGACGGGGAGTCTCCGCTGCGCGACCAGCATGACCGTTCCCCCCGGAGCCAGCACGCCCGGCGCATCGCGGGCGAGCGCCTCCACCGTTCGAAGGCTCTGAACCCGGCCCGCGTGGATCGGCGGGTTGGAGGCAATGAGGTCGAAGGGCCCCTTCACGGCCCCGATGCCGTCCCCCGGGACCATGGTGCCGCCCGGCACGTTGCGCGC
>CAZTOF010000133.1:0-2299 GCA_964615515.1 uncultured Gemmatimonadaceae bacterium | reverse complement strand
TCGACGTCCTCCTGCCACCAAGTCCGGAAACTTCCGTCGGGGCGCTTAAGCCGGGCCGCGAGCAGCCCCTTGCGCACTCCCCCAAGGACTGTACCGGTGACCAACTCCGGCTTGAGCACCTTCGGCAGCCGGGGGAAGCGGGCGAACGCTTCGCTCAACTGGCTGGCGAGACGGGCGTCGTCCCTCTCATCCCATAGCCGGTACGGGCCATCGGGCAGCAGAGCCTCCGGGTTGACGGGGGTATCCACGATCCGGGCCTTGTCGTGGTTCTTGATCTCCTCGAACAGCGGCTGACCGCTCCCCGGCAGCTTGAAGGCATGGACCTCGTTCCGTTCGTTGACGGTCACGACGATTCCGTAGGCCTGCCGGATCACCCCGGGAAGCTCAGCCTCCGCTTGCCTGATGTTGCGGCGCAGGCGCTCGCGGCGGACGGGATCGATGGAGCGCGCTGCGAGTTGCGCCTGCACGTCCAGCCAGCCGAGGAGGCTTCGGGTCTTGCTGCGCGCTGCGTCCACCCCTTCGGGCGACGGCACGGCCAACACCATGGCGTTGCGGTACACCCGAGGACTGTCGGGGCCGGTGGTGTGGTCGAGGAAGTTCCGGGCCACCTTGCTAGGCTTCCCGGATGAGGAAGCGGCCTCCGGGCCGAGGATCGCGAAGCGAAACTGCACCGTGTCTCCCATGTCGCGGGGAGAACGGGGGAGCTTGTGGACGGTGGCGCCGGCGGGTTGGGCTCCGCTCCAGAGGCTTCCCGTCTTGCCGATTGCGGTTCTGAGGCGTTCATCCACGGCTTCGGCGCTCACCCGGTCTTGGCACGACTGGTCGTGCATCTGGCGCAGGTTGGGCGCATTGCCGAGACGCCATGTCCCGGGCAGGCTGTGTGCGTCTTCGACGTGGGCGTCCTCGTCCTCGTCGTCCAGGAACCAAGAAGTGTCGCGCCACCGCCGGAGTCCCTTCCGCAACTCGATTGCGTCGGGTCCGGCACCGCCCACGAGCCTCAGCAACTCGTTGGTTCTCGCCTTCCGTCCGACCGGCTGCGAATGGAGGAAGACGGCCGCGACCGCCTGTTCCAACTCCCGAGAAGCGCCGAGAGAAGGAACCTCGTCCTGAGCCTCGCGGGCGATCTCCATCTCCTTCTCCAAGAGCGGCACCCATTCCGTTCTTCTCCCCTTCACCGTGTCCTTGGTCGCTATCCCGGCCAGTTCCCTGACCGCCTCGGACACGGTGCCCGCCTCCTCCCGGTTCAACAGGACGGACGGCCCGACCAGCGGGCTCGGGTCGCCCCGTCCTTCCGCATCGCGGAGTGCGATGGCCAGCGTCCGCAGGATGCCTCGCGTCCGCTGGAATCCCTCGATCTCTGTCCAACGCGTGTAGAACACGTCCGTCAGGTCGGGGTGGAAGGGGAAGCTCGCTAGAAAGCGTTTCTCCGCCCGTTCCTGCTCGCGTTTCGTGGTCTCGCCGATCTTCGCGATGCCCTTGACGACGCCGACGACGTGCGGGCGCGCAGAGGCGGGATCCTCGATGCTCTTGGGCTCGAAGAACCGGCGCCGCAGCACCTCCGCCACGTCCTCCTTCTGGACCGGCTGGATCCCCTCTTCGCGCTGGCGCTGAAAAATGTTGGCCAGATCCCGGAGCACCGCCTTTCCAAGCTCGTCGCCCGTCTTCGCCGGGTCGGTCGCGAGCAGGGAGGCCACGATGGCGGCCCGGTCCACCTTGGCGACCGCCTGCGTGAGGGCCTGAAAGAAGTTCTGAAGCCTGTCCACCCAGGAACGGTCCCGGGCGGCCTTCGCGCGGGCGTACATCATCACCTCGTCGAGAAGAATCAGCGTCGCCCGTCCATCGACCGTCTGCTGGTGTTCGATCACATCGACCAGAAGCGGTTCCGCCGGAGCCGTGTCGCGTTCATCGGTGGGGTCGCCGCCGTGCAAGATCCGGAGTCCCTCGGACCCTGCCAATTGGAACGCGAGGATGTTCCACGGGTGCCGAAGCGCACGGGTCTCGCCGCCGGGTCCGCGCACGTCCGTGAGCCCCTTCTCCACGTCGATCTTGTCGAAGCAAAGCGCAGCGGTCGCGGCCTTGGGGAGTTCCACGTCGGCGTGCTTCCGGAATTCGCGAACGGTCTTGAGGTCCGGGAGCCGGGCCGGATCGCGAAAGAGGTGATGCAGGGTGATGAGGGTGTGGGTCTTGCCGCCCCCGTAGGTCATCTCCAGTTGGCGGACCGCCTTGTCGCTCCGTCCCGCCAGCCGCGCGGCCACGTCGCGAGCCAGGTCGCGGAGCGCAAATGTGGGATACGTCAGCG
>CAZTOF010000132.1:0-5485 GCA_964615515.1 uncultured Gemmatimonadaceae bacterium | reverse complement strand
GTCCATGTTCCGCTCCTCCAGGCCGAATATCCTGTCGAAGCGGTCCGCGAGCGCGTAGAAGACCAGCGGCACCGCGATCCACCAGCCGCCGTATATCGCGGCGCACGCGACGAGTGGAAAGATCGCGAGGGGCGCGAAGTGTGGGAGCGCATTCGCAAAGGAAGCCTCGACGATCCTCCGTCGCATGGCCACGGGGGGACTGGTAGTGTGTGCCTCCATCGTGGAAATCCTCGGCCTGGACGATACGGCTCCTCCCACATCCCGACCCCAACGTATTCTTGCCCGACGCTTCCCGCCAGTCAAACTCTGGTGGGCGATGCCCGGACTCCACCCCGTCACCCAGGAGATCGGGGATCGGTGGCTCGCTTCCCGGGAAGTCCGCCGTGCTCAGAGTGCCCAGCACGGTTGTCGCCGGTGAAGTGAACTACGTACTGAACCCCACTCATCCGGGCTTCGCCGAGGTCGAGGCTGGCGGTATCGGGGACTTCCGGTTCGATTCCAGGATCGTGAAGACGGGGTAGCGGTAGGCGGCGGCGGGAGCTGCCTCGAGAAGCACCTCAACAACCATCCCACTTCGGAGGAAGCTCATGCACGAAGTCAACCCGTTCGCGGTAGTCGTTGCCGGAATCGTCCCGATGGTGATCGGCGCGCTCTGGTACGGCCCGATCTTCGGCCGGCGCTGGATGGCGCTCATGGAAAAGACGGAAGAGGAGATCCGCGAGGGCTTCAATCCTCTCAGGACCTACGGCGTGAGCTTCGTGCTGGCGCTGGTCACCGCCTTCGTGCTGGCCCAGCTGGTCACCGAGATTGCACCCAGCGACGTGTCCTCCATGGAGGGGAGCGCCGGTTCCGGGATGGTCGGGGTGCACCTCGGACTGATGGCGCTGGTCGCCTTCGTGCTGCCGGCCGCGCACCAGTCGGTGGCCTTCGAGAAGCGCAAGGCGGGGCTGGCGTGGCTGAACATCGCCTACAACGGCGTGGCGCTGATCGGGCAGGCGGTGGTGGTGGCGGTGTGGAGATAGCTCGGTCTCAGTTGCAGACCAGCACCGCATCGCCCCAGTCCCCCGGGGGCCAGGATTGCACGAAGAGAGGCCTGCTCCCGCGCGGCCACACGTTGTCACAGGCGTCCTGATCCGGGAAACGGCGCGCGGGATCCCAGGTAACCCGGCCGATCTCGCAGCCGATATCGAGATCGAAGGTGAGTTCCCGGGCGCCCGGATACCACACGTTCACCGGGCGGGTGACCACGACAGTGGATTCATCGAGGACGTAACCGGACCCGGACAGCCGGGCCGGGGCACCGCCGGGCGCACATTGGATGGCCAGCACGACCGGCGATGGCATGGCGCCATCCTGTCGCACGGTGACCTTGCCACCCCGCCCGTCCGTTTCCACAGCGACCAACGATCCTTCCACCCCCGCGTGCGTGAACAGCCAGTAGTACCAGAACCACCCGAGGTCCCGCTCAACCGCGTTGCTGACGAACGCCATGAGGTCCCAAGGGGAGGGGTGCTTGAATCTCCAGGCGGCCGCGTAGTCGCCTATGGCGCGCCACATCACACTGTCTCCGACCAAACCACCCAGCATTCCGAGCATGTGCTCGGGCTTCCTGTAGCTGGTCATCTGCGAATCGGGATCGTCACCTGGGAGGAGCGCCGGAAACCTCGCGAATCGGGTGGAGGGGCCGTATTGCCGCCCAAGACTCGGAGTTTCGGGCTCGGCGTTGCCTGGGGATGACAGAAGGGAGGGCATCGCGCTGGCGAATCCCTCGTCCATGAACGCAAACCGGGTCTCGTCGCTGCCGACGGTCATCGGGAACCACTGGTGGGCTACCTCATGGGCCAGCCGGCCGTCACCGGCCGACATGATCAGGCCGGGGTACTCCATCCCCCCTTCCGGGCCCTCCACCACGGTGAACGAGGGGAAGGAGTAGGGGACGAGACGCCGCGAATAGACCTCCAGGTACCTTGAAACCCGTTCATCGAGCCCAGGATCGGCGGCCGCGGTGGCGGCAGTTCGGAACAGGTGCACGCGAGCCTCATTCCGCCCGGGAATGTTAGCGGATGCGACGTGCCACTCGTACCGGTCGGACGCCGCCCACGCGAAGTCCCTCACGGTGTCGGCGACGAAGTGCCAGACGGCTCGCTCCGCTGCATCCGCTCGTGGGTCGTTCCGCAGGGTTCCGGTAGCGCCGACGAGCCATCCCGCGGGAACGTCCACGAAGACTTCGAAGCGACCGAAGTTGTTGTGGAACTCCCGGACCCCGTCGTATGAAGCCGTATCCCACCCCATGAGGTCGTCGTAGACCGCCACCCGGGGATACCACTGGGCCACCTGGTAGACCGAGTCGGCCCAGCGGCCCATCCGCAAGCTGGAGGAGCGGTCATCGAGTGGCACCTCGAAGTGCCATTCGACGTCGATCCGGATGGAGTCGGCGGGTGCGAGCGGTCTTGCGAGGGGGAAACGCCTGGTGGTTTCCGGTCCCGGCGGCACGGACATCGCCGCGCCGTCGATCGAGAGCGAAGTGACGACCATGCCTTCGGTGTGGTTCGGGATGTCCATGCGGCTGGCCGCGTCCTCGCGAAAGAGGTTCTGGTCGAACCGCATTCGGACCTCGTCCAGGACATCTTCGCTGGTGTTGTGCAACACGATGGACTCCCGCGCGGTGACCACGGACGTGGGCGGGTCGAGAGTGGCGTGGATGACGTAGTTGACCTGCAGTTGCCAGTAGTCCGGGCCGGGGCTGCCGCCCGGGCTGCGCGTGCCGTCGGCGTAGGCGGCGGCGAGGGCGTCGGGTATGGAAATGCTCCGCTGAATCTGGCGTTCCTGCGATCGGAGGTGCTCGGCGGGTACGCCCGGCTTCGGCAGTCGAGCGACCTGCGCACCAAGGACGGCGAAGATCAGACCGCTCGCTGCCAGCACCGGGAGTCCAGGTGCACCACGGATACCGTTCATCAAGCCCCCAACAGGAGCGCGGCCACGCTTGCCATGTCGGGAACGGTGACGTCCGGGCGAGCCTCCGCGGGGGGTGTGGCTCCGCTTCCGGCCCCGCGGCTGGGGCGGTCCACATGCACCGTCGCGTATCCGAGCGCGGAAGCGGGAGCGATGTCGTGATAGAGGCTCTGCGCGATGTGCAGCGTCCGCGTGCGGGGAATTCCTGAACGGCTGGCCATCTCCTCGAAGTGCGCGAAAGCGGGCTTGTAGCTTCCGACCTGCTGCGCGGTGACCACCCAGTCGAAGTCGGTGCCGAGGCGCTTGCTCGTGGCGGCAAAGAGGTCGTCGTCGACGTTGGAGACGATGCCGAGCCGGTAACGGGCGCCGAGGCGGTGCAGGGCGTCGATCGTGTCGGGGAAGGGGGGCCAGTCGGCCACGGAGGCCGCGAAGTCGTCGCACTGGGCAGGCGTGGGGTGGAAGCCGAGACGGGGGCCCATCCTCGCCAGGGTGAGCGCGAGCACCTCCCTGTAGCTCCTGTACCTCTCCGTCTGGACGAGATGCTCGGTCTCGGCGAAGGCCGACAGGATGTGCGCGTCGTCCCACGAGGCGCCGTGCCGGGGGCCGGGTGGGGTGCGGCGGGCTGCTGCGGCCTTCCGCACTGCTGCGATGATCCCTGCCTCCCAGTCGACGAGCGTGCCGTAGCAGTCGAAAGTGAGGAGGTCGAGACGGTCCAGATCGAGGCGGCGCATGTTGCAGGCCCGGGGTACGGGTGTGGGTGGATGTGACCTGCTTGTGAATCTTTTCACGAATGGCGCAGAGGCCGGGCCGGGGCGCTCGTGGGCGTGACGCTACATGTCGGGAAAGTCGGCGGTGGGACCGAAGAGTTGCGGCACCGGCACGTCCAGCATGCGCAGGTAGACGCCGAGCTGGGCCCGGTGGTGGATCATGTGGTCCATGATGAAGGTCCGAACCACGACGCCCTTGGGCAGCGTGAACCGCGGCTCGCCGGCCACGAGCATGGTCCAGGGGGCCGCGAGATCGTCCTCCGAACAGCTTTCGATGGCGTCCCGGGCCGCGGCGGCGCTCTGGTCCAGCGCCGCGACGAGCTCGGCGGAGGAGCGGATCGGCTGCATGAGCGGGGGCCCGCCTCCCTCCGGATTGATGTCGAACTCCGACACCGACAGCGTCGCCATCGTCCAGTTGGGAAGGTTGGCGAGATGGGTCGCAAGCTCGCCGAGGGTCCACGACCGGTCGTGCGGCCGCCAGTTCAGCTGATCGTCCGGAACCGCTTCCAGCACGCTCCTCGACCCGGCCACGATCTGGTCGAAGGCGGCCAGGGTGTGTCCTACCGACATTGCATCGCCCCTGGTTGTGTGGTGAGTGGTGCTGTCCGCTCTTCGGGCAGGCACGGTGACAAAGCTAGCAGTGGGTGGATGGACCCGCTCGAATCTCTCATCGCGGCGAGTGGCCACCCCGCGGGCCGAAACTCCTCTGGCGTTAATGGCCCGGACCACAGGGAGGTTGTCGCCGTGGAAGAGCGTCCGGTTCTCGAGGTTCGGCTCAGCCACGGATCGCGGCACCTTACCCATCACCGGCCGGCATTCCCCGGCTCCAGTACACCTCGAACCCCGCCGGCACCCTCGGGGGTTCGGAGAGCCCGCGCAGGAACGCCCGTATCTGACCGTTCCGGGTGTTCCGTACGATCGCCATCGGGGTATTGGTCTCACCGTCCAGAGAGACCGACCCGCCCGGCGCCGTCAGCGTTATGCTCTCAAGCGATCCGTCCCATCCCGATTCCACCGGAACGACGAAGGCGAAGCCCGCAGCTCCCACCTCTCCGTCGGCGATCGTGTCCATCGCGAACGGGAACGAGAAGAGGTTCGAGCCCGACGAATCCTTTCCGGTGAGTCTGAATGGACCGGACCGGTCCGGCAGGCTCGGTGGCGCGTCGATCACGAAGGCCGGCTCCAGTGAAGGATTTCCGTCTCCTTCGACACCGCCCCAGACAAGGATTCCCGGCCCGGCCCTCCGGAGGTTCGAATCCAGGAACACCTGGTAGCGGACCATGTTCGTGTAGTAGTAGCTGCTGACCCACGAGGGTTCGCAGTAGCTCATGAAGTCGGGTGTGTCCGGGTCTACGAGCTTCTCGTTCCGTTGATCGTACCCCCAGGCGCCGATATTTCCGTCAGGATTCGGGAAGGACGGATCCGGGTCTCTCGTCCAGCATGGCGCGTGTCGATTGTTCATGTTGTGTCCGAGCTCATGCGCAATCGTTCCAGAGTTCTGGATCCTCACGGCGCTCGCCCCTACTCCCACATAGGCCATGCCGGCATAGCCGGTTCTCTCGCCCGTCATCGAGCCCAACCAGTATCCCGAACCGTCCTCCGCTGTCCGTAACGCCAGAGTCTGCTTGGAGTTGCCCCGCTATGGCGGACACCTTTCCATTTGGGTGAACCAAAGGAGGTGAGCCATGGCTGGAAGAAGGCGAGGGCGGTATCCGCCCGAGTTCAAGGAGCGGATCGTCGAGCTGGCGAGGGCGGGTCGTAGTCCG
>CAZTOF010000131.1:0-1693 GCA_964615515.1 uncultured Gemmatimonadaceae bacterium | reverse complement strand
CGAAGGCGGCATACCACCAGAACTCGCCAACCTGACCAACCTCAGACGTTTGATCCTGCGATCAAACCAGCTCACCGGCGCCATCCCGCCGGAACTGGGCCGCTTGACCAGCCTCGAGAGATTGGAGCTGTACTACAACGGATTCAATGGCGAGATCCCGCGCGAACTGGGTGACCTGCAAAACCTGACCGTACTCGGGCTGCTGGCAAACCGGTTCACGGGCGAAATCCCCCCGGAACTGGGCAAGCTGACCAACCTGACCCACCTCTACCTGGGCCGAAACCAGCTCACCGGGTCGATTCCTCCGGAATTGGGCAACCTGGCCAGCCTGGAGTTGCTCGACCTGCTGAGCAACCAGGTCGAGGGCCCGCTTCCGCCCGAACTTGGCCAGCTGGGTGCGCTGGAACACCTGATCCTCTCTCGTAACCGCCGCCTGGAGGGCGAGTTGCCGCGCGAATTCACGGCGCTTTCGCTGGACGAGCTCCAGCTGGGAGCGACGGGTCTGTGCGCCCCCCAGGACGACGAATTCCGCGTGTGGGTGGCTTCGATCGGGACGGGGTGGGCGCCGCTGTGCACCCAGGAGCGCACGCATGCCTACCTGACGCAGGCGTCGCAGTCGGCGTCGGTTCCCGTGAAGCTGGTGGCGGGCGAGCAGGCGCTGCTCAGGGTGTTCGTCGTGGCCAACAGCGGAGTCACCGCGAACTTTCCGAGCGTCCGGGCAAGGTTCTTCGCCGTCGGCCGGGAGGTCCACTCGGTGTCGCTGCCGGCATCGACGCGGCCCCTTCCGACGGCCATCGATGAGAGTTCCCTCGACGCCTCGGCCAACGTGCTGATTCCGGGTTCGGTTCTGGTTCCAGGGTTGGAGATGGTGGTTGAAATCGACCCGGAGGGCGCGCTTCCAGCCGGCACCGGGGTCCCGCGGCGCTGGCCGGAGGAGGGGCGTGCCGCGCTGGATGTCCGGCAAATGCGGCCGCTCGATCTCACAATGGTGCCGTTCCTCTACAACTCGAACCCCGACCAGGCGCTGGCCAACGACGTCAGGGCACTGAGGGCACAGGATGAGCTCTTCCAGCTGACCCGCGACCTGCTGCCGGTGGAAGAGTTCACGGTCACCGCCCGCGAGCCCGTGTGGACATCGATCGATCCGGTGGCCTCCAACAGTTCGGCACTGCTGCGCGAAACGTGGGCTACGCGCACGATGGACGGCGCGACGGGCTACTACATGGGTGTGATGCGTGGCGGCGGCGGGCGCGGATACGTCGGCTGGCCGGGCAGCGTGTCGGGCCTCCGGGGCCCCACGATCGCCCACGAACTGGGCCACAACATGTCGCTGCGTCATGCACCGTGCGGAGATCCGTCCAACATCGAGCTGATCTACCCCTACGTGAACGGTTCCATCGGTTCGTGGGGCTACGACTTCGTGCAGGGAATCCTGGTCAGCCCGACACGCCCCGACTTCATGACGTACTGCGGGCCGGAGTGGGTGAGCGACTACAGCTTCAACAAGGCCCTCCACTTCCGCGAGACCCTGGAGCCTGAGCGGGCGGGTTCGCGTGCCTCGGCGGTCGCCGCCACCCAGGGGCTGCTCCTGTGGGGCGGCCAGGGTGCGGACAGCGTCCCGATCCTGGAGCCGGCGTTCGTCGTGCATGCGCCGCCATCGCTGCCCACGGAGGAGGGACCGTTCCGGCTGGCC
>CAZTOF010000130.1:0-2462 GCA_964615515.1 uncultured Gemmatimonadaceae bacterium | reverse complement strand
GTATGCGACAGATTCCCGTTCGCGGTCAGGTCCGCGAACGACCCCTGCGCGCTCTCGACGGTCCCGGCCAGTGCGGCCGCCGCGTCGAGCGTCGCGTAGTCGAGCACGCGCTGCCGGTCGGCGGCCTCGCGGGCGCGCCGGTAGTCCTCCAGCGCCCGCGTCGCAACCGGTGGCGGATGGTTGCCGTACAGCGCGAGGATGTCGGCCTCGGTCACCCGGTCGGCCGCCGCCCGTGCGGTGCGCCAGAGGCCGGTGAATGAGCGGCCGGTTCCCAAGTCCCGCACCGCACCGACCATCTCGCCGCCCGGCCCGGTGAAGTCGGAGCTCCAGGAGAGCCCGTCCCTTACCAGTCCGAAGGGATCGGCGGCGAGATCGGCGAACGGCTCGGCGAGGGCGTTGATCCGGCCCCGCGCCGCCCGCTCCATGTGGTCGAGTTGGTCTTCCAGTTCGGAAAGCTGGCGGGCCATCGACCGAAGCTGGCGGACCTGGTTGGTGATCTGGGTGATCTGGTTCGCGATGATCTGCGCGCGCTGCCACCAGCTGCCGGGGTCGAACTGGGCGCTTGCGGGAGCGGGCCTGGCGAACAGCAGGAGCGGAACCAGAAGTGCGGCGGCCAGGAGGCGGTATCGCATGGGAGACTCCTTGTCTGTCATCGGAGTGTGGTGTGGGTGGGAACCAGGACATCCGCCGTGAACCAGATGCGCAGCCGATGGCCCGCGCGGATCGTGATCTCGGGCATCCGGTTGAGGAACCGGTCGAGGACCGAGGTGGCGCTGTTGCCGAGCCCTTGGCCGACGCCTGCTTGAAGCCCGTAGGGCGAGGCCCCGGCCAACGTGAGCCCGCTCAGGGCTCCGACGGCCCCGGCCGCGGCGAACGTCGAGAAGTAGTGGCGGTTGACCCGGTCCCGAAGCGCGCCCTCGCCCGTCTGGTTGAGGCCTGCGAACTCAAGGTCGATCCAGCCGCCGCCGGGCAGCAGCAGCCGGTGGAACGCCACGGCGAGGCGGCTCTGGTCCCGGTGCTGCACCGCCCGGGCGGTCCCGACGACGCGCGCCCCGCGCGGAATCAGCACCCGCTGGCGATCCGCCGAATGCAGCGGCACCGACACCATCGCGAGCACGGGGCTGGGGAAGTCTCCCGACAGCTGCGTCAGCAGCACCGCTTCGAGAAACGAGCCCTCGCGGATCCGCTCCCAGCCCGGCGGGTCATCCGGGCGGAAGACGCGACCGGGCTCCACCGTGCCGGGCGCGCGGGTGTCGCCTACCGGAACGGCTCCGGGGAGAGTGTGAAGCGGCTGTCCGGCCAGCCCGGTCGCCCACTCGCCTTCGAGGGAGGCGACCGACCGCTCCAAAGAAGCCAGTGCGGCGTCGAGCGCGGCTTCGGGCGGTTCCGGTGCCGCCGGAGAAGCTCCCGCGCCACCGCGCACACCGCCCGGATCGCGGTACGTCCGGGCGACCGGAGGCGAGCGGAGCGAGCGCGTTCGCCGCTCGATCTCTTCGAGCCGGAGCGCCTCTCGAAGTTCCGACTCGGCCTGGCCCATGCCGATGCCAATGGCACCGCGACCCGCGTCCCGTGTCCCGGTCATGGCCGGATCTTCGGTGGCGGTATCCCGGCGACTCTCCAACCCGCTGCGGGCCTCGTTGGCCGCCGCCTGCTGGGCCTGGCGCTCGGCCTCCGCGCGCAACCGCCCCTGAAGCGCCCGGCCGACGCGGTCGTCCACCGCTCGCGCCTCCGGCGCGCCAGTGGCCATGGGGCCGGTCTCGGGACCCGTGAGCGACCACGAGAACAGCATCCCGGCGACCAGCACCGCGATCAGCGCAATCCCGGCCTTCGTGACGATGCCGCCCGGAAGCGCGCCCTTGGGCGGCTTGAACAACTGCTTCCAGCGGCTCATCGGTCCTCCTCCACCGGCTCGAACCGCCACCGCAACCGCTTGTCGCCGATCTGGAGCCATCCGTCATCGAGGACATGACGGGCGATATAGAGGCCATCGCCCGAGAGGTCGAACGCGACCAGCGCCGGGTCCCCGTCCTTGAGTTCGTACAGCGCGGGCGCTTCCTGCGCGCGTGACCGGATGTAGGTGAACCGGCCGTCGTGCCACATCGCCTCGACCAGGAACGGCCGCTTCGACGCCTCCGAGTCCAGCCGGTACTCGAACCGGAGACGCCCCGGATACTCGGCGCGGAACGCCTCGATCTCCGCCCGGGCCTGTTGCCCGGCTTCGATGATCCCGGCCTCGGCCTCCGCCCGAGCCCTGCGGGCGGCCTCCGCCGCCTCGGCGGCCATCCGGCGGTAGGCCACCACCTCGCTCCGGGCGACGAACCCGGGAGCGCCGGACATCGCTTCCCCCTCCACGCCCGCCTCGACGCGCACCACGAGGTGGGGTGGCTTCTCGCCGTGTTCCGATACGAGGAAGGAGTAGATGCGACCGGACTCGCAGACGAGCGCGACGTTTGTCGCTGCGT
>CAZTOF010000129.1:0-3204 GCA_964615515.1 uncultured Gemmatimonadaceae bacterium | reverse complement strand
ACTTGGGGCCCTCCCGGCCCCAGCAGTCGCGCGGCGGACACGCCACCACCAGGACACCCCGGGCGCCCGCCCGCACCAGGTACTCCACGACCGAGCTGTGCAGGTTTCCCGCGCAGGACACCGGAAAGCGCGGCGGGTCGTCCCCAGGTCCCATGCCGGCCGCGGATCGGCCGCACGCGACCAGCACGATGTCTCCCGCCTCGAACGCCCGCCGCGCCACGAACTCCCTGACCCTGGCGAGTTGGTCGCGCCCCGTTCGGCCGGGCGGCCCCACGCCCATGGGTGCGCAAGAACCGGCGCAGATGCCGCAGCTGACGCAAGACGCCGGGTTCACCTCGGCGACCAGGCCGTCGCGCCCGTCGCTCCGCTCGACCATGCGGATGGCGTCGTAGGGGCAGTCCACGTAGCACTGCTCGCACCAGGTGCAGAGCCGCGGCGAGACGAAGGAGGGAGGCGGCCGCCGGTCTTCGCGGGGACGGGTCAGGAACGGGACGGACAGGAGCGCCATGGCGGCCGCGCCGCCGGCGACCCAGGCCAAAAGGGGGGACGTGGAGCCGGCCGCCGGGAGCCAGAACGAGTAGAAGACGTTCAGCGTCACCTCGCCGGGGACGCGCAGCAGGTTCGCGGCCGGCCCGACCGGAACAGGCAGCAGGATCGCCACCGCGGTCAGCAGTCCGACGGCTGTCCAGAGAAGGGGCCGCGGGGGCAGCAGGACCGGCCGGGCGACCCGGGAGACGTGCAGCCACAGGAAGATCGCGACCCCGATGGGGATGGCGATGTGGAGGAAGAGATTCATGAAGAAGAACGCCGAAGGCAGCGGGTCGGGGCCGCCGAACGTCCGGGATATCGGCTCCGAGAAGAGGGGGAGGGCGTCGAGGAGCCGGGCGCCCTCGGTCGCGAGGAGCTGCCCGTGCGCGTCCCACACCATGACGTAGCCGGTCCAGCCGCACACGTACAGCAGGAAGACCAGGAAGACGCCCGAGATCCAGGCGAGCGCGCGCGGCCCCCAGGTGCGGCCCTGGCAGAACATCCGGAGCGCGTGGACCACGACCGCCACCACGGCCGCGTCCGCCGCGTACCGGTGCAGCGACCGGATCCAGCGCCCTCCCCAGGCCTGGCCGTCGATGCGGACCATCGACTCGTAGGGCGCGCCGACGCGGTAGAAGAAGATCAGGTACAGCCCCGTCAGGAGCAGGATCGCGAGACACACGACGACGAGCGCGCCCGACTGGTAGAGCGGGTTCCAGCGCCAGCCGTAGAGCCGGTCGGCCCAGCCGTCCAGCCGGGCCAGGGCCCGCCCGAGGATTCGCTTGAGCATGGGCGATTTCGCCGTGGGGTGAATGGGTGGTTGGCGGTCCTCCCGCGATCGCCATTCTCGCTTCCTTGCGCCACGGAATCAATCATATCATCATGATGTTGTCTGCAATAGGCTCCGCGGGCAGGGTCCCCACGAATGCCGTGAGGGAGTTCTTCCGCGGGTTCATGGAGGACCACCGCATGGGTCGAAGGTCGGGATGATCTCCAAGACGGCCCGCATCGCGCTCCGGGCGGTGCTCTGCATTGCCGAACGGGATCCGTCGGGGCCGGTATCGGCCCGGGCGCTGGCGCGGGAGCTCGACCTGCCGCAGAACTACCTCTCCAAGACGCTGTACCGTCTGGTCAAGGACGGTCTGCTCCATGCCACGCGTGGCCGGGGCGGCGGCTACCTCCTTGCTTCCCCCACGGCCGACATTCCCCTTGACCGGATCGTGGACGCGATCGACCCTTCCGGACGCGAACGCCGTTGCCTGCTCGGGCGTCCGGAGTGCTCGGAGGTCCATCCGTGCGCGATGCACGGGCGCTGGTGCGAAGTGCGCGAATCCATAGACCGCTTTTTTGCCGAAACGACGGTGGGCGACCTGCTCAGCCCGCCGGCCCCCGTTCCCGAGGAGCAAGCCACACTCCCCACGACCAAGGAGCACAGGCTCATGTCCGACTCCGAGTCCTCCACGTCCCGACCGCCTCCGTCCCCCGCCGCGGACCCCGAGGTCCCGCTCATGCAGCGGCTGTACGACAGCCCGTTCCTGCTGCTCGCGGCCTGCATCGTGGTGATGTTCGTCTTCTTCACCGCCTGGGGCCTGCTGGAGATCATGTCCCTCGAACCCGCACCTCTGCCGTAGGAAGGAGACAACCGATGTACCGTACCGGAATCGAGCCGCCGGAGCGCATCTGGTGGAAAAAGGTGGGACGGCACGAGAAGGTCTGGGTCTGGATCGCGTTCGCGTGGTGCATGGTCCTCTTCGCGATGATGCCGGTCTGGCACCTCAGGGGTGGCCAGAACCCGTCGGGAATTCGCTACCGCGTGGCTCCCGCCGACTACCAGGCCCGGGTCATGGAGTTCGTGCAGGAGTACCAGGTGGGCACCGACAACGGTCTCCCGGTGGTGGAGCCCCCGCCCGGGAGCGACGTGTACCTGCAGGCGTCGCAGTTCGCATGGATCCCCGTGGTGCGGCTCCGGCAGGGCGCCGAGTACACGCTGCACCTGTCGTCGCTGGACGTGAACCACGGGTTCAGCCTCTACCCCCTCAACATCAACTTCCAGGTCGTCCCCGGGTACGACTACGGTCTGCGCGTCGTGCCCAACCAGACGGGCGAGTTTCACGTGATGTGCAACGAGTTCTGCGGGATCGGCCACCACCTCATGGTGGGGAAGATCATCGTGGTGCCGGACGACGCGGTGGCGGATGCGGAGCCGGCCGGGGCGGGCGAAGCGGAAAATGCCTCCATGGCGGGCGGGGGCGATGCGGACCGGGCTCCGGACGCGGGAGCGGGTGGACCCGCGAGTGCCGGGTCGAACGTTGGCGCCAGCCCGGGAGGTGTACGGTGAACCCCTTCCGCAGCTGCCCCACGACCGGTCTGCAGGTGCACCGAACGGCCGACCGGCTCATCAAGGTCAACGCCGTTGCGGCGACCGTCGCGCTCCTCATCGGGGGGATCGCCGCGGTGCTCGTCCTGCTGACGCGCTGGGAGGCGGTCCTCCTCCTCGAGGCGACCATGTTCTACCGCATGCTGACCGTGCACGGCATGAACATGCTCATCTTCTTCATCATCTTCTTCGAGATGGCGGTGCTCTACTTCGCCTCCGCCGTGCTCCTGAACTGCAGGGTCCCCGCGCCCAAGACCGGCTGGATCGCCTTCGTGCTCATGGTCGTGGGGGCGCTGATG
>CAZTOF010000128.1:0-2610 GCA_964615515.1 uncultured Gemmatimonadaceae bacterium | reverse complement strand
CCCTCACCCTGGACGAGGAACGCTTCCGGCAAGCTGTCTCGTCCAACGGCTTTGCCGTACGCCAGTAAAGGAATCCGCCTGGACGACCACGGAAGTCTGCGCCGGCCCCACAGCGATTCCACTGTCTCGCTGTCACAAGGGGTTCACAATATTGGCGCTGGCGCGCATTCTTTTCTACAATTCCCGGCAGTAGAGCGAAACGCTCAGGAGATTCGCAAGTGTCCGGCCCGCGCATTGCCTCAATCGAATTGGGAACCTTCGTAGGCCGTCGGCCCCGCTTGGCCGGCTACAATGCCCGCAAAAAACACGATCACGGTTGGGAAGCCCCGGTTACACTGGCCCGCGTCACAACTTCCGACGGCGCCGCCGGCTTCGGCGTCAGCAATCTCAGCCGTCAGCAGGCCGAGTCCTTCCTCGGCAAGCCTCTCGACGAACTGATCACCGCCGCAAACGGCGTCGACCCCAGAGCCTTCGCCCTTGAGACGCCCCTCTGGGATCTTCTCGGCCAGCGCGCCGGCCTGCCCGTCTACCAAGTCCTGGCACACCGCGCCGGCAGGAATGTGGCGCAGCCCCTGCGCGTGCCCTGCTACGACACCACCCTGCTCATCGATGACCTGCACCTTCCAACCGACGAAGAGGGCGCCGCCCTCATCGCCGCCGAGGCCCGCTTCGGCTATGAGCACGGGCACCGCGCCTTCAAGATCAAAGTCGGCCGCGGCGCCCGTCACAACGACGACCTCACCTTCCACCACTCCCGCCCCGACGACATCTGGCTCCACGCCCGCCACGCCGCCGGCGCCCACGTGATCCTGCGCTGGACGCGTCCCGAGCGCCCCCCGGCGGCCGACCTGGAAGAGGCCGCGATCCTCGCCGCCAACCACTCGGGCGCGAGGGGCGCGGGAACCGTCCCGGTGGACTGGACGCGGCGCAAGTGGGTCAGGAAGCCCCGCGGGGCGCCCCCCGGCGCGGTCATCCCCGACCGCGTTCAGACCGTGTTCGTGGCACCGGATCCTTCGCTGTCACAACGGCTGCGCAGCCGATCCGGCTGACCCACCCCATCACCGCACCCGGTCCCCGATACGGCTCCCCCGAACCTCCCTGATCCACGGGAACGGCCGCGGCGACTCCCGGTCGTACGAGAAGTAGATGAACGCGGCCCGGCCCAGGAAGCGCCACCGCTCCAGCAGTCCCCAGTAGCGTGAATCCAGGCTGTCGGAGCGGTAGTCGCCCATCATGAAGTAGCGGCCCCGGGGGATCACGAGGGGACCCCAGGTGTCGCGGGTGGGCCGGTAGTCGTCCCTCGGGCCGCCCAGTAGCACGTCCTGCTGCCAGAGCATTTCCGGCGAGAATCCGTCCGGCAACGGGGCGTGGACCGCATGGGGTTCGTCCTGCGGTTCGCCGTTCAGGTACAGCACCCGGTCGCGCATCTCCAGCGTGTCGCCCGGCATGCCGACGAGCCGCTTGACGACGGTCAGGGTGTCGTCGTGGGGTGGGTCGAAGACCAGGACATCTCCGCGGCGGGGTTCCGAATAGCCCGGGATTCGCAGCCCGGTGAACGGGACCGGCGATCCCATGGCCAGCCGGTTGACGTACACGAAGTCGCCGATCAGCAGCGTGTTCCGCATCGAGCCCGAATCGATGAAGAAGGTCTGGAAGACGAAGATGCGCAGCAGAAGCACGGCGGCCACCGCGGTCAGCACCGACCTGGTCCATTCGGCCGGGGTGGACTTGCGGGCGCGGTCTCCGCCCTTCCCTCGCTTCGCGCCATCCGCGTTCGCCGGCGACTTCTTCCGCGCGCCGCTACCGCCCGGCGGCCCCTTCCGCCCGGTCCTCCTCCGCTTACCCACGGCGGGCGGTCCGTCCCACCTCGTCCAGCGCAGCCCTCAGCTCGCCGGCCAGCGCCAGCGCGCCGGCCACCCCTCCTGCGTCCAGCCGGTCGACCAGGGCGCTGCCGACCACCACCGCGTCGGAGGCCGCCGCCACCGCGCGGGCGTGCTCCGGCGTCGCGACCCCGAATCCCACGGCCACGGGCACGGGCGACACCGCGCTCACCGCACCCGCCTCCGCGGCCAGTTCGCCCCGCAGTTCGGCCCGGGCGCCCGTCACTCCGGTTCGCGCGATGTAGTAGACGAAGCCCTGGCTTGCACGGGCGATTTTCCGCACGCGGTCCGCCGAGGTGGTCGGCGCGATGAGGCGCACGAAGTCCAGCGGGGACGCCAGCAGCTCAGCTTCGAGCGCCGGATCGGCGCCCAGGGGGAGGTCCGTGGGAAGGATGCCGTCCGCGCCCGCGTCGGCCGCCTCCCGCACGAAGGTCTCGACGCCGCGGGCGTACACGGGGTTCAGGTATGAAAAGATCACGACGGGCACCGCGCTCTCACGGCGCAGCTCCGCCAGCAGGGCGAAGACATCGTCCACCGTGGTACCGCCTTCGAGCGCGCCCTGGCTGGAGCGCTGGATGGTGGGGCCGTCGGCCATGGGATCGCTGAAGGGGATGCCGAGTTCGATCACGTCGGCACCGAGTTCCGCCAGCCCGGCCAGCAGGTCGCGGGTGTGGCCCAGCGTGGGGTATCCGGCGGTCACATAGGGGACGAAGCCCGCCCGCCCCTCCGC
>CAZTOF010000127.1:0-6702 GCA_964615515.1 uncultured Gemmatimonadaceae bacterium | reverse complement strand
CCTCCAGACGGATACAGGTCCTCAAGGGCCTCGAAGCGGTTCGCAAGCGGCCCGGCATGTACATCGGGTCCACCTCGGCCAGGGGATTGCACCACCTGGTGTACGAAGTGGTGGACAACAGCGTGGACGAGGCGATGGCGGGGCACTGCTCCTCGGTGAGCGTGGTCATCCGCCCGGACAACATCGTCAGCGTCGACGACGACGGGCGCGGCATCCCCGTCGACATGCACCCCACCGAACGCGTGCCGGGGGTCGAGGTGGCGATGACCACCCTCCACGCGGGCGGGAAGTTCGACAAGAGCTCCTACAAGGTGTCGGGGGGGCTGCACGGGGTGGGCGTGAGCGTGGTGAACGCGCTCTCGGAGTGGCTGGAGGTCGAGGTCCGCCGCGGCGGAAAACGGTACCACCAGCGTTATGAGCGCGGGATCAAGACCACCGAACTCGAGGTGATCGGAGCCGCCCGCGGAACCGGCACGCTCGTCACCTTCAAGCCGGACCCCGAGGTCTTCACCGAGCTGGCCTTCAACTTCGACACCCTCTCGGCCCGGCTCCGCGAGCTGGCCTTCCTCAACAAGGGCCTCGAGATCGTGCTGCGCGACGAGCGCACCGACGACGAGACCGAAGACGTCTACCGCTACGAGGGCGGGCTCGGCGAGTTCGTGGAGTACCTGCGCGGATCGCGCGCCCCAATCCACCCGCAGGTGATCCGCTTCGAGACCACCCGTCCCGAGGCCGAGATCGAGCTGGCCATGCAGTACGACGACGGCTTCTCGGAGAACATCCACACCTTCGTCAACAACATCGGCACCCACGAGGGCGGCACGCACCTGACCGGCCTGCGCGCGGCGCTCACCCGCACGATCAACGACTACGCCCGCAAGAACAGGATCTTCAAGAAGGACGAGAGCCTGTCGGGCGACGACGTGCGCGAGGGCCTCACCTGCGTGCTGAGCGTCAAGGTGATGGAGCCCCAGTTCGAGGGGCAGACGAAGACCAAGCTGGGCAACTCCGAGGTGCGGGGCGCGGTGGAGATGGCGGTGAACGAGCACCTGTCGGCCTTCCTGGAAGAGAACCCCCGGTCGGCGAAGCTCGTGATCGAGAAGTCGCTGCAGGCGGCGCGGGCCCGGGAAGCCGCGCGCAAGGCCCGCGACCTGGCCCGCAAGAAGAGCGGACTGGAGGGCGGGGTGCTGCCGGGCAAGCTGGCCGACTGCTCGATCGCGGACCCGGCGCTCTCGGAGATCTACCTGGTCGAGGGGGATTCGGCCGGCGGCTCGGCCAAGCAGGGGCGCGACCGCTCCTTCCAGGCGATCCTGCCGCTCAAGGGCAAGATCCTGAACGTGGAGAAGGCCCGCATCGACAAGATCCTCTCGAACGAGGAGATCCGCGCCATGGTGACGGCGATCGGCGCCGGGATCCGGGACGACTTCGACATCAGCAAGGCGCGCTACCACAAGATCATCATCATGACGGACGCCGATGTGGACGGAGCCCACATCCGCACCCTCCTGCTCACCTTCTTCTTCCGCCAGATGCGGGAGCTCATCGAGCAGGGGTACGTCTACATCGCGCAGCCGCCGCTCTACCGCGTCCAGAAGGGCAGGACGGAGCGCTACGCGTACACCGACGACGAGCGCGACCTGGAGGTCCGCAAGCTCTCGAACGGCAAGGACGGCAAGGGCATTTCAATACAGCGCTACAAGGGGCTGGGCGAGATGAACCCGGACCAGCTCTGGAAGACGACCATGGACCCGGACGCGCGCACGATCCTGCGCGTGACGGTCGAGAGCGCGACCGCGGCGGACGCGATCTTCCGGAGGCTGATGGGTGACGAGGTGGAGCCCCGCCGGGAGTTCATCGAGAAGAACGCGAAATACGTGCGGAACCTGGACGTGTAGTGAGTTCGGCGCCTGGCCGCTGTCGGTGCCTGCGAGAGCATATCCACGGAGCGGCGACGCGCACAGTGGGTAGTTTCGTTATCATGGTTATCTTCCGATGTCATGGACAGTTAGCTGGGAGTAGGATCACGATGCGATTTCTTCGGCTCTTTGGCGGCGCGGTCCCGTTCGTCACGATTCTGACCCTGGCGGGCGGAGCCATCGTTCCCCTTGCGGCGCAGACCGGGACGGTGCGGGGGGTGGTGATGGACGGGGCCTCCGGGCGACCCCTGGTGGACGCCCTGGTCCACATCCCGGGTACCGGGATCGGCCAGTTCAGCAAGTCGGCGGGGCGCTTCGAGCTCCTGAACGTGCCCGCCGGCGAGCAGCTGTTGCGGATCACGCTGATCGGTTACGGCGACGAGGAACGCACGGTCGCGGTGGAGGCCGGGGAGGCGGTCACCCTCGAGATCGGGATGACCTCGACGGCCATTTCCCTTGACGAGATCGTGGTGACGGGCGTGGGGGCCGAAACGGCGCGGCGCGCGCTGGGCACGTCGGTGGAGGTGCTCACGGCGGCGGACTTCGAGCTCGCGCCGGTGCAGTCCATCGACCAGGTGCTGCAGGGACGTGTTGCGGGGGCCACCGTGAACGCGACCTCCGCGCAGCCCGGGACGGGGTCGCTGATCAACTTCCGGGGCACGTCGTCGGTCTTCGGCGCGCAGACGCCGGTCATCTACATCGACGGCGTCAGGGTGGACAACGACCAGTCCACCGCCGCGGGTACGGGGGGCGAGCAGTCCTCGGCGCTGGCCGACCTGCTGACCACCGACATCGAGAGGATCGAGGTCACCAAGGGAGGCGCCGCCTCGACCCTGTTCGGTTCGGACGCGGCGACGGGGGTCATCCAGATCTTTACAAGGAAGGGATCCCCGGGGGCGCCCCGGATCACCGCGCGCATGGAGCAGGGCATGGAGCTTCCCGAGCTCAAGTACGTCTTCGACACGCGCGTGATCTTCAGGACTCTGGTGGACTCCGGCGAAGTCTCGCCCACGTTCATGGAGGACAACTACTTCAAACAGGGCACCAGCCAGAACTACTACCTGGGGGTGGCCGGAGGAACGGCCGACGTCACCTACAGCGTCAGCGGCCGCCTGGAGGACAGGACCGGGACCCAGCCCAAGGACGGGAGCACGAACTACAGCCTGCGGGGGGGACTGCAGGCGTCCATCACCGAAGACTTCACGGCGACGTTCGCGGGCAGCTACGTCCGCCACAACTTCGACCGCCTGTACAACGGCAGAGCCATCGCCGATCCGCTCACGACCTTCGAGGTCGGGGACGCGCTCTTCTTTTCCGGGGCCCAGACCCTGGATGAGGCGCTGGACATCTTCCTGCTTCCCGAAATCGTCGAGTCGGTGAACCGCTTCATCTTCTCCGCCGGGGCCCGCTGGAACGTCCGCGACGATCTGAGCGCCCGGCTTGCGGTGGGCGCCGACAACCGCACCAACCAGCAGCGCATCTTCCAGCCCATCGGGTTCACACCGGGGGAGGTCACCGGTGAGCTCAACCGCCGCGACCGGTCGTTCACCTCGGTTTCGCTGGACGCGGGTGCCACCTACGGCTGGGCAAACCGGGACAACACCGTCCGGTCTTCGCTGACGGTCGGCGTACAGGGATTCCGTGAAGAGGAGAGCATCATCAACGGCAACGGGCGCACCTTCGCGCTCCCCGGCACGAACGACTTCGACGACGCCGCCGTGATTACCGCGGGCGAAGCGAATACGGAGGTCTTCAACGGCGGCCTGTACGTGGACGAACAGCTGAGCTTGCGGGACAGGCTGTACGTGGGCGCCGGATTCCGGATCGACGCCGGATCCAGCTTCGGGGACGAGATCGACACCGAGCTCTACCCCAAGGCCACTGCTTCCTATGTGCTCAGCGACCAGGTAACGATTCCCCGCGTCGACGAACTGAAGGTGAGGGCCGCCTACGGCCAGACGGGCAAGTTCCCGGGAGCCTTCCTCAAGGACCGCACCTTCTCGGCGACCCCGTTCCGGGACGAGTCGGCCCCGCGGTTCGCGAATCCGGGCAACGCGCAACTCCGGCCCGAACGGACCTCGACGATCGAGGCGGGCTTCGACGCGGCGCTGCTGTCCAACCGGGTCGGACTGAACTTCACATGGTACGACGCGCGCACCACCGACGCCCTCTTCCAGGTGCCGCGGCAGCCGGTGACGGGCCTCGGAACGCAGCAGGAGAACGTCGGCGAGATCCGGAATTGGGGGATCGAGCTGACACTGAACGTCCAGGCCGTGAACATGGAGCGCCTGGCCTGGTCCCTGGGCGGGAACTTCCAGTTCAACCACAACCGGGTCACCGACATGGGCGGGGTTCCCGACTTCTCCGTGGACGGCGACCAGAAGCGGGTGACGGGGTGCTGGAAGGTGAGAAACGAGGGCGGCAAGGAAATATGCTCCGGCGGGCCGGTGGGGGCCTGGTGGGTGACGATGCCCCTGGACACGAACGAGGACGGCCTGCCCGACGGTTCCGGGACCCAGTTCACCGGAAAGGGTCCCGTGCCCACGATGAGCGGGGGCTTCAACACCACGCTTGCGGTGGGCAACAACTTTACCGTCAGCGCCCTGGCGGACTGGGCCGGCGGACACCAGGTGTTCGACTGGGGATCGATCTGGGCGACCTTCAACGGCATCCTCCGGCGGGAACGGGTCCGCTGCGGACTGGATTGGCAGGACCCGGTGACGGACCCCCGGCCACCGGCGGACCGGGACCCGCCGTGCGACTACTCCTTCCCGGTGCAGTACAACGAGGATGGAAGCGTTCGGGGCAAGTACAGCCAGTCGGCGGCGCGCAGCGCCTTCGTCTACGACGGCGACTACTTCAAGCTGCGCGAAGTCTCCGTGCGGTACGTGCTCCCGGAAAGCGTCGCTTTGCGCATGGGCGCCGGCCGGGCGACGGTGTATGTGACCGGCCGCAACCTCTGGACCTGGTCGAAGAACCGGCTCATCGACCCGGAGCTCAGCGGCGTGAGCTTCAGCGGCGGCCTGGTTCTGGGGAGCGAGAGCAGCATTACCCTGCCCCCGAACCGGATGTACCGGCTGGGGGTCGAGGTCGTGTTCTAGTGGGGAGCGTGAGAAGCGAAATGTATACTACACATGACATAGTGTAATGCGCACTTTACATTGCAAACGAACAAGCGAAGTGGTTCGGAGCCCACGGGCTCTTGGGCGCGGATGCATACCCGCCGCCCTGGCCGCCCTCCTCACCCTGGCGGCGAGCGCCTGCGATTTCATCAACCCCACGAAGGTCGACAATCCCACGACGACCGACGAAGACCTTGCCAACGCGGCGAACCCCACCGCGGCGCTCATGCCGGGCCTGCGCGCGCAGTTCGCCCGCATGATCAACTCGTACGTGGTGGCTACGGCGGTCATCAGCGACGACTACTCGATCCACGGCACCGGTATCGACGTGACCCTGGACGAACCCGACCAGATCACGCCGAGGCTCCTCAACGGGACGGGCACGAGCGCCAGCGGGGTCTACTGGAACGTGCAGGAACTGCGCGCCCTGGGCGATTTCGTGATCGACGAGATCGTGCCCGAGGACGACGACCCGGACCCCGCGCACGTCGCCGAGGCCCACTACTACCGGGGCATGGCCTACCTGACGCTGGGAGAGGTCTTCTCGCATGCGCCGCACGAGGAGGACGGGGAGCCGGAGCCCGCCTCGGTGGCGCTGGAGAAGGCGGTCGCGGACCTGGGAAAGGCCGGCGCCTTCGGGCCGCAGGTCAGCGCCGCCCTGGCCCGGGCCCGCCGCCTGCAGGGCAATGCGGCGGAGGCCGAAGCGGCGGCCAGGAGCGCGCTCGCCGACGAGGCGGACCTTCTCTTCGCTCCGCCCTTCGACGAAGGCTCGGTCTCCAACACGGCCGTGTTCTTCCTGGTCGTGCGCGCCCTTCAGGAGATGCAGCCGCTGCCCCGGCTGGACTTCCTGGACCCCAAGTATACCGTGCGGTCCTCGCCGGTTCCGATCGCGACGGCCGAAGAGATGCACCTCATCCTGGCCGAAGCGGCCCTTGCGCGGGGCGACCTGGCGGCGGCCCGTACCGGGTTGGCGAATGCCATCGACATGGCGAAGACCCGGGGGACGGTGAGCTTCGACGAGAGCGACGAGCGCCGAAACGCTGACCTGTCCATCCGCCCGCGGGACTCGGAGATCACGATCCGGGCCGACTCCGCCGGCCCCTGGCGCGCGGGCCTGGTGCTGGACCGTCCCGCCGACGACCTGGACGTTCCCCACACGTCCGCGACCTCCCTGGAGTCCGACAGCATCGCCGCACTGGCGGACGCCGACGACCTGTGGCACGCGCTCTGGCTGGCGCGGCAGGAGATCATGCTGCTGGAGGGCCGACGGCTCGCCGACCTGGGGATCCGGCTTCCCATGATGCTGCGCGAGATCGACCTGAACCCCAACATCGACGAGGGGGACCCGGGAACGGTGGTGATCGTGCCCTCGTACATCCCGAATACTCCCCGCTACGCCATGGACATCTACACGCCGGTCGAGATCTACGACGGGACCGGGCCGGACGCCGAGTTGCTCGAGACCGAGGTGACGATGCACGTGGACATGAACCGGGTGCTGGTCGACAACGAGGTATCGCCGTTCAGGTAGTGCGGCGCCGTTGCAACGTTGGTGGATGGAAGGCGTCCGCTTGACAACGGAGGCGAAGCGCCGGCCGCCTGCCGGGAGACGGGTGCGGCCGCCTTGAGCCAGCTCTACCTCGACTTCGAGGACGGCCCCCCGG